>JBKECD010000021.1:0-7756 GCA_047974225.1 Mangrovibacterium sp. | reverse complement strand
GGCACCATCTCTGGTGAAATATATTCCACCGACTCAATCAACTGTTCATCTGAAAATGGCAACAAGGAATTGAGCAGGCTGATCACAAGATTTTTCTCGCGACCGAATACCCTCTTGAAGGTCAAATCGTTTTTAGGATCTAAATAAGGCATGTTGTTGAAGTTGTTATTCGACACAATGATAAGAATCAATTACGAATTTGCAATTACGAATTGCGAATGGGCAGGGCTGAAAATCCCGCAGGCAATCACTAACGCTCCAACAGGGTGTATCGTAGAGAGGACTTCTCTTATTCTTTTAGCCCGTTTTGAAGTTTTTTTTGCCGACATTGTGTTTGCACACTTGGGCACGGACATGGTCGCGCGAGATATTGTCTTTGAACAATTGGACACGGACGTAGTCGCGCGAGATATTGTCTTTGAACAATTGGGCACGGACATGGTCGCGCGAGATGTTGTCTTTGAACACTTGGACACGGACGTAGTCGTGCGAGATATTGTCTTTGAACAATTGGGCACGGACATGGTCGCGCGAGATATTGTCTTTGAACAATTGGGCATGGACATGGTCGCGCGAGATATTGTCTTTGACCGTTAATGTATGATGACCAATTTTCACACTTGAGCACTTCAAATGTGATTAATGCACATAAAAGTGTTTCGCATTTTCCGAAATCCTTATTTACAATACGTATAAATAACATTTTTATTTTGCTGACATTGTGCAAATTAGAAAATATTTTGAAAAAAGTTTCGGAAAAAAGTGCAAAAAGCATGTCGCAAGTATATATGTATATATGAAGGGACAACAGATTGCAATCGTATATTCTTCAACAATTAATTAATTTCTTAAATTCAAAAAATTACAATTATGACAATGAAAGTTTTAAATGTGAGTACACACACTCCAAACGATGACATGAACAGCTTGGGTCAAGCTATCGTCAACAAAAGAAGTTTACTGGGCAGCAGCGCCAGTGATTACGCCATCTCTCTTATGGATCGAGTGGAGGTGCAAGTAAACCTGCTCAACCAAACGATTATGGAAGAGCGTGTGAGAGCCTATTCGCAGCAATATGTGGTGGAAATGAAGACAATCAGTCAAAATTTCTACCGTATGATTGCCTCGTTTGCTGCAATGAGCAGCTCATCGGTTCGACTATCAGCCCAAACGGTGCTGGCAGTGATTGAGCCCTACCAAACGAAATTGGTGCGGTCGAAACGCCAGCTGACCGTCAATTCCAACATCACCTCGATGCTTGCCGATTTGGAGCAAGATGGCATGACGGGGTATTTGGATAACATCATGTATGCCAATACGATGCTGGCAGACTTGAAAACGGCGCAAGCCAATTTCATTGCCTCTTATGCTGACTACCGAGATTTGCGCAGTCAGCAAGTGGCAAAAGCCAATGCCACCACGCTAAGGAAATCGCTTGCACGCTTGATTAACACCGAATTGGTGGTTTATCTGAATGCTGCGATTCATGAGGATGCCGACACCTATGGCGCTTTTGCCGATGCTGTGGCAAGCATCATCAAAAGCCACAAGTCAGCACTCAAAGCACGTGCCACTCGGAGCAGAAATGCAGCAAGCGAAGCTGCTGAAGCGTAACTGAAAATAAGGATTTCTAGCAATTGGGCTGGAAATCCTTTTTTTGTTTAAGCGGGGCTTCCCATCGAAAAAAACATCGCCAAACCTTTAATTCAAAATTTTTCTGTATTTTTACCGTTAAACTTGTCAAACCATGAATTTAAAACAAATAAAACTAAGCCTTGCAGCTGCGATTATCCTTATTGCTGGAATGGCTCAAGCCGATGAGCGCCCAAACATTATTGTATTCCTTGTCGATGATATGGGCTGGCAAGACACCTCCGAGCCCTTTCATTCGGAAATCACTCCGCTCAATAAAACTTATCACACGCCTGCAATGACTCGCTTGGCTTCCGAGGGCATGAAATTTACGAATGCCTATGCCATGCCAGTGTGTACGCCCACTCGCTCGAGCCTGATGAGCGGCATGAATGCTGCCCACGAGGGAATCACCAACTGGACTTCCCCACTGAAAAACCGCAATACCGATGCTCGCGATGAAGAACTCGGAGCTTCCAACTGGAATATGAACGGACTCAGCCCCGTGGCTGGCATCGAAAAAACGGTGCACGCCACCACCTTTCCGCAGCTGTTGAAAGATGCGGGTTATTTCACCATTCACACCGGCAAAGCCCATTGGGGAGCGCAAGGAACTCCCGGTGCTAATCCTCACCAAATGGGTTTCATTGTGAATATCGCAGGACACACCGCAGGGCATCCGCAAAGTTATCTCGGTGAAGATAACTATGGTAATATCCCCGGAAAAACACAATTGCAGGCAGTGCCCGGACTGAACGAATATTACGGCACCGATACTTTTCTCACCGAGGCGCTCACCCTCGAAGCTATCAGAGCTCTTGAAACCCCAATTCAAAACAAACAGCCTTTCTTTTTAAACATGTGCCACTATGCGCTACACACGCCCATCATGGCGGACAAACGCTTTGTGGAAAAGTATTATGCCGCGGGCATGGACTCCACCGAAGCTCGATACGCTTCGCTTATTGAGGGGATGGACAAAAGTCTGGGCGACATCATGGACTATCTCGAAGAAAAAGACGTGGCACAAAACACCATCATCATTTTTATGAGCGATAATGGCGGTTTGAGCCTTGCTCCTCCTCGGGGGGGGAAACCCTTCACCCACAACCTGCCCTTGCGTGCAGGCAAAGGTTCGGTGTATGAAGGCGGTATCAGAGTGCCCATGATTGTGAAGTGGTCGGGCAAGGTGAAACCTCAAACGATTGCCAAGCAATATGTGATTATTGAGGATTTCTTCCCTACCATCCTCGAAATGGCGCAGGTGAAAGACTACCACACGGTGCAGTCGCTCGATGGACGAAGTTTCATGCCAATTCTCGAAAATCCGAACTTCACCGATGACTCCCGAGATTTGGTGTGGCACTATCCGCACAAATGGATTGGGACTGATGGTCCTGCCATCAATTATTTTAGTGCCATCAGAAAGGGCGATTGGAAATTGGTTTACAGCTTGCGAACAGGCAAAAAGGAACTCTATAATCTGAAAAATGACCTTGGCGAGCAGCACGACTTGGCAGCAAAGAACCCCAAAAAGGTCAAAGAACTTTCTGCCTTACTTTCCGAACGCTTACGCCAATGGGATGCCCCCATGCCAACGGTGAAACAAACAGGCAAGCACGTGAATTATCCTGATCAAGTGAAATAGTAATTTTAATACTTTATTATATAAGCAATGACAAAACATTTTATTTTAGGCATTCTTGCACTAGCGATGCTAGCATCGTGCGGTTCGAGCAAGCAATCGCAAGCCGACTACGAAGTGATTCCTCTTCCGCAGAAAATCGAAATGGCAGATGGAGAACCTTTCATTTTAAACAATGCCACTCAGATTGTATATCCCGATGGAAACACCGAATTAGAACGGGTAGCACAGTTCCTCGCCGACTATATTCAGTTTGCCACAGGCAAAAAACTCGCTTTGACCAATGACGCAAAGGACAATGCTATCATGCTCGCAGCTAATCTGAAACATGAAAACCCCGAAGCCTATGCCCTGCACGTGTGCGACCATGAAATCGAAATCAACGGAGCTTCAGCGGCTGGGGCGTTCTATGGCGTGCAAACTTTGCGCAAGTCGATTGATGCTTTTGCCGATGGCAAAGAAATCTCTTTTGCCCCTGTTGAGATTGAAGACTTCCCTCGCTTTAGCTATCGCGGCATGCACCTCGATGTGGGACGTCATTTCTTCTCGGTGGACTTTATTAAGGAATACATCGACCTGCTCGCCTTGCACAACATGAATAAATTTCATTGGCACTTGACCGAAGACCAAGGCTGGCGCATCGAAATCAAGAAATATCCCGAACTGACTGAGATTGGCTCGAAAAGAAAACAGACAGTCATTGGGCACAACTCAGGCGAATATGACGGCAAGCCTTATGGCGGCTTCTACACTCAAGAGGAAGCTAAAGAAATCGTGCAATATGCTGCCGACCGATTCATTACAGTCATTCCCGAAATTGATTTACCCGGACACATGCTGAGTGCTTTGGCAACTTTCCCACACCTTGGCTGCACCGGAGGACCTTATGAAGTGGGCGAAATCTGGGGCGTGTCAGACCAAGTGCTTTGCGCAGGAAACGAAGATGTATATACGTTTATCGACAATGTTCTTTCGGAAATTATTGAAATCTTCCCTTCGGAATACATTCACATCGGTGGTGATGAATGTCCGAAAACACAATGGAAAGCTTGTCCCAAATGCCAAGCAAAGATTAAAAAAGAAGGGCTAAAAGCCGACAAACATCACTCAGCTGAAGAACGCCTGCAAAGCTACCTCATTGCTCGTGTGGAAAAAATGGTGAACGACAAAGGGCGTCAAATCATCGGTTGGGATGAAATCCTAGAGGGCGGACTAGCGCCCAACGCCACGGTGATGTCATGGCGAGGTATCAGCGGTGGTGTCGCAGCGGCTAAAGAAGGGCACGATGTGATTATGACTCCCAACTCACACTTGTATTTCGACTACTATCAAACATTGAACAGAGAGAATGTGCCCGACGCCAATGGCGGATATATTCCATTGAGCAAGGTGTATGATTATAATCCCGTGCCTGCCGACCTCAGCGAAGAGGAAGCCAAGCACATCATTGGAGCGCAAGCTAATTTATGGTCGGAATACATGCCAACTTCCGACATTGTGGAATATCGTGCGATGCCTCGCATGAGTGCTTTGGCTGAAGTGCAATGGACGATGCCTGCACAAAAAGATTACAGCGTATTCCTCGAACGATTGGCACGCATGCTCAAACTATACGACAAAAAGGGATATAACTACTCCACCTCCATCTATGAGATGAGCATATTCCCTAAAATCAATAGCGAGAACGGAACTATCGAACTAAACTTCTACACCATCGACAATGCGCCGATTTATTACACCCTCGATGGCACAACGCCCACCGAAGCTAGTCTGAAATACGACGGCGGAATTGTGATTTCGGAGTCGGTGGATGTGCAAGCAGAAGCTATTCGTCCGAATTTGAAGACTCCTAGCTATGCACAAAGTTTTCACATGAATAAAGCCACTGCCAAACCTATAACATTCAACATTGCTCCGCATCGCAACTACACATTCACAGGGGCAACCGCCCTCGTTGATGGTGTGTGGGGCAATCGTGATAATTATAAAGATGGCACTTGGATTGGATTTTATGATGGCGACTTGGAAGCGGTGATTGACTTGAAGGCAGCAACCGAAATATCAGAAGTCGAACTCGCCACCTATGTATCAACTCGTGATTGGGTCTTCGGTGCGGAAAGCTTTAAGGTGTCGGTTTCCGATGATGGCACAAACTACAAAGTCATTTCAGAAGAGAAATATCCTTGCTATAATGATTTTATCACCGAAGTGAAAGTGCTTAAATCTTCGTTTGATGCCATCAGCACACGCTATGTGAAAATCAATGTCGGCAAGACTGCCAAAATCCCAAGCTTCCACGTGGGAGCTGGAAGTCCCGGGTTTATATTCATTGATGAAATTCAAATTAATTAGAGCGTCGGCGAAATACTGAGTGCTATTCAAACAAGGCAAGAGTAGTAAAGAATGTTAAATATTTACTTTTCTCACCTTTTTATTTGGCAGAACCAAATTCTTGCCATACATTTGCTAATGCAAAAGCAATAGTAGATTTTTTTCATAGTGATTAGTGTTTGTGAGGGTGTTCCATGAATTTGGAGCACCTTCTTTTTTTCTGGAGCTTCTAAAGATTTTATCTCACTCGATTTTCTTTCTCCAAATCGAAAATATTGATGCTTCATTTTCCGTCTTCTTTTTATGCTCCACAACACAAAAGCATCCGCTCTACCTTTACTCAATATTAATAATCGAAAAACCCGCTTTTTTTTTGGTCTTATTGGTAGGGAATACCTAATTTTGTGGCTGATTTCATAACAGTTACATTATGTCGGAAAATAATAACAAACTTTTTCAAGAGTTCCCATCAGTGAGCACTGAAGAGTGGAAGGCAAAAATCACTGCCGACCTCAAGGGTGCTGACTATGACCGTAAGCTCGTTTGGAGAACAAACGAAGGCTTTGCGGTGCAACCTTTCTACCGTCTGGAAGACGTGGAGAAATTGGATTATCTAAACACGCTGCCCGGGCAATTCCCCTATGTGCGTGGAGTGAAAACAAACGACAACGACTGGTTTGTGCGTCAAAACATCGCAGTGCAAGGCTCTGACTATGCAGCGGCAAACAAAAAAGCGTTGGAAGTGTTGAACAAAGGCGTAACGTCGCTCGGATTCGTGTTCGACTCGCCTTGCGGTGCTAATGGTTTCAGCGTGGCTGACCTCGACGTGCTTTTGAAAGACATCTGTCTTTCTGCCATCGAAGTGAACCTCGTGCCGGTGTGCTGCGGTAGAGGTCATGCCGAAGCTTTGGCTGCCTATGTGGAAAAATGCTCGTGCGACAACGCATCAGTAAACGCATCGGTAACCATGGATCCACTTGGCAAATATCTTTTGCGAGGTGCGTTGAAAGGTGGTTTGACTGAGCATGTCGCTCGTGTGAAAACAGCTATCGAGAAAGCAGCTAAGGTGGAAAACCTTCGTGTGATTGGCGTGAACGCTATGAACTATGGCAACTCGGGTGCTTCGGTTTCGCAAGAGCTTGGTTTCGCCCTTGCACAAGGTGCTGAATACCTCAGCTTGCTCACTGACGCTGGCGTTGAGGCTTGCGAAGTGGCGAAAAACATGAAGTTCAACTTTAGCGTTTCGGCAAACTACTTCATGGAGATTGCTAAATTCCGTGCCGGCCGCACCCTTTGGGCGCAAATCGTGAAAGCATACACTGGCAAAGAATGCGCTTGCGCTGCCATGAATGCGCACGCAGAAACAGGTACTTATAATAAGTCGGTTTACGACCCTAATGTGAATATGCTTCGCACCCAAACCGAAGCCATGAGTGCTGCCCTTGGTGGTGCTGATTCAATCACAGTCTTGCCTTTCGATAGCATCTTCGAAACACCAACTACTTTGGCTGAGCGTGTGGCTCGCAACCAACAATTGTTGTTGAAAGAAGAATCGCATTTCGATAAAATCGTTGACCCATCGGCTGGTTCATACTATATTGAAGAGCTTACCGCATCAATCATCGCTGAGGCTTGGAAATTGTTCCTAGCTATTCAAGATAAAGGCGGTTTTGTGGCTGCCATCAAAGAAGGTTTCATCCAATCGGAAGTGAAAGCTATGGCGGCTAAGCGTGATATGAACATCGCTACTCGTCGTGAAAACGTGTTGGGCACAAACCAATTCCCTAACTTCAGCGAGAAAGTGAATGCTAACATCGCTGATTCGGTATTCGCCCCACAAGATTTCACAGTGGAAGATGCTGAAATCGAAACTTTGAAACCTTATCGTGGTGCAATGGCGTTTGAAAACCTTCGTCGTGCAACCGACAAAGCGGCTAAACGTCCACTAGCTTTCATGCTTACCATCGGAAACCTCAATATGCGCAAAGCACGTGCACAGTTCGCCATGAACTTCTTCGCAGTAGCTGGCTATGAGGTGAAAGAAGGCAAAGGATATGACACGGTGGCTGCTGGTATCGCTGATGCTCAAGCGGCAGGTGCTGAAATCATCGTGCTTTGTTCTTCTGATGATGAATACGCTACTTTCGC
>JBKECD010000028.1:0-8968 GCA_047974225.1 Mangrovibacterium sp. | reverse complement strand
TCTTTTGTGATTTACCTGCTCGGCATGAGCGGCACGAATGCTGGGGGCAATATCGCTCATGTGGGCGGACTGCTCTTGGGCTTTTTGTTTGTGCTGAGCTATCGGAAAGGCAATGATTTCACGCGCTGGGTTCTCTCATTAATCGCCTTTTTCGACAAGCTTTTCACTGCCAAGCCCAAAATCAGGGTGAGCTATCGCAATCCTAATCAGCAGCAACGTGCTGGGAAGAAGCGGTCGTCTTCTGCCGACCAGATGCGCATCAATGAGGTGCTGAATAAGGCTCGGCAGATGGGCTATGAATCGCTCAGCAAAGAAGAAAAGGAATTGTTGTTCAGAAATTAGTCCCGGAATGTTTTTGCGCATTTCCGAAAATGCGTATTATTGTAAATCAATAATTACTCGAATTTCTATCATGTACGAAACTAATCAAATCACCGACATTCTCACTCGCTATATTAATTCCACCGACCAGCATATTTTTCTCACCGGAAAGGCGGGAACCGGAAAGACTACCTTCCTGCAAAACCTCGCACTCAAGACCCACAAGAAGATGGTGATTGCGGCACCCACAGGCATTGCCGCTATCAATGCCGGAGGGGTTACGCTGCATTCGCTTTTTCAATTGCCCTTTGGGGGTTTTATTCCTGAAAACAATGAGGAGATGCAAATACAAGGCTCTTCGATAATCAACACCCCAAAGACCCTTTTTCGCGAACAACAGATGTCAAAGAGAAAGCGCAAGGTGCTGCAAAATATGGAGCTCCTAGTGATTGATGAGGTGAGCATGCTGCGTGCCGACTTGCTCGATGCTATTGATGCGGTGCTTCGGCGGGTGCGCAAAGAAAGTCGCTATGCTTTTGGAGGCGTGCAGGTGCTGTTTATTGGCGACTTGCTTCAGTTGCCTCCTGTGGTGAAAGATGGTGAGTGGCAGGTGCTTTCGAACTATTATGCGAGTCCGTTTTTCTTTAGTGCGCATGTGTTGCAATCATCGACTTTGCGCTATGTCGAACTGGAAAAGATTTATCGCCAGTCGGACGCTCGATTTATTGATTTGCTCAATAATCTGCGTGGCAATAGCATCACCCTAGGTGATGTGCAGTTGCTCAACCAATACTATCAGCCCAACTATCAGCAAAAATCAGATGATGGGGTGATTCTGCTCACCACCCACAATTGGATTGCTGATGAGCGAAACACGACTACGCTAGCAAGCCTAAAGACAGAAGAGCGTGTTTTCCGCGCCAAGGTGGAAGGTGATTTTAAGGAGTTTAACTTCCCTGCGGAAAAGGAACTTCATCTGAAAGAGGGGGCGCAGGTGATGTTTATCAAAAATGACTATTCGGGCAATCAGCTTTATTTCAATGGCAAAATCGGCTTTGTGGAGTCGATAGGTGAAGATAGCATTCAAGTTTTTTTCAAGGATGGCTCGCCTTCGGCAAGCGTGGAGCGATATACTTGGGAGAATAAAAAATATGAGCTCAACAAGGAAACCAACGAGATTGAAGATCAAGTCGTGGGCAAGTTTGAGCAATATCCGCTGAAGCTGGCGTGGGCAATCACGGTGCACAAGAGTCAGGGCTTAACTTTCGAAAAGGCAATCATTGATGTGAACCGAGCTTTTGCACCAGGGCAGATTTATGTAGCTCTTTCACGATTGCGAAGCCTCAATGGACTGATTCTCACTTCGCATATTCCAGAGCATGGCATCCCTGTGAACCCTCAACTGACAGATTTCGGCAAGCGCAAGCAAAGTCAAAAAGAATTGCTATCGGACTTGCATGTGGCAACGGACATGTATTTGCAGACCTTTGCCATGAATGCCTATGACTTTAGTCATCTGATGCTCGAATTGCGCCAACATTTGGAGAGCTATGACAAGTCGGAAAACCGCTCAGAAAAGCAGCAATATCAGGCGTGGGCATCAAAACTCTATGATGACACGCTCGAATTGAAAGATGTCGCCGACACGTTCCGCAATCAGATTCATAAGATTTTGTATGCTAAAGGCGACAATTATCTGCAAACGCTCAATGAGCGCATGGATAAGTCGATTGGCTATTTCGAGCCTCGACTGAAAGCGCAGAATCAGTCGGTGCTTGATGTGCTCGATAAGCTGACTGGGGTGAAAGGGGTGAAGACTTTTTGCGGCGAGCTAGAAGATATCTCGGCTCAGTTTTGCAATGAATTGCAGCAGATATATAAGGCTCAATCGCTATTGCGAGTAACCATCGAGGGAAATATGCTCGAAAAAGAAGATGTGAAGAAGCCTGATATTGAAACTCCCAAAGTCTCCTCTAGCTCCCCCAAGGGCAAAACCAAGGTGAAGAAAGAGAGAGTGTCGAAAGAAAA
Source organism: Mangrovibacterium sp. (assembly GCA_047974225.1). Lineage (GTDB taxonomy): Bacteria > Bacteroidota > Bacteroidia > Bacteroidales > Prolixibacteraceae > JBKEDC01. Next base: position 6,619 of record JBKECD010000028.1, on the reverse strand, counting down.
AGTCTCCAAAGATCCGAGCCATACGGTTTCGCTAGCGCTTTTCAACGAGGGGAAAAGCATTGGCGAGATTGCCAAAGAGCGGGAGTATGCCAAGCCTACCATCGAGAGTCATTTGGCTCGCTGTGTGGAGGAGGGGCTGCTCGATATTCACAAGGTGCTGAGCAAGGAGCGTTTGGAGGTTATCGGAAAGCTTATTGCGGAGTTGGGTGATGCTCAACTCAGTCCGATTAAAGAGCGATTAGGCGATAAATATTCCTATTCAGATATTAAAATGGCGGCGAGCTATCTGAGAAGGAAGTCGGGAGAGGAATAGGTGGTTGAGATCGTGCCTTGAGATAATCTCTACCTCCCTTTCAAAAATTGCGTGAGATGCTTCCATGCAATCACATTGCCTTTCGATGTTTTCATGGATTTTTCTCCGGTATAGACTGCATGAAGTTGTTCCACTGGGGTTTCCGACAGCTGGGCCCACTTGCTGATGCCTTTGAAAAAATCCGAAGAATAGGTTGCCCCTGATTTTATTTCCCAAGCATGTTGTGCTCCGCTGATGGTTTGAATTAAATCCACTTCATTCCCTGTGCTATCCCGCCAGAAACTCACCTGAGGTTCTTTTCCTCCATGCATACTTTCTTTGATAAATTCATTAATAACTAAGTTTTCAAAAAGTCCTCCTCGTAAGAAGTGTGTTGGTATCTGAGTTGCATCAGCGATGTCTAGCAGAGAGCAAGCTAGCCCTGTGTCATAGAAATACAACTTTGGGCTTTTCACCAGCCGCTTGGCATAATTATTATGATTGGGCTTGAGCAAGTAGAGGATATAGCTTGCCTCAAGCAATGAAATCCATGCTTGCGCTGTGGAGACCGCAATGCCACATTCGTTTGCTAGAGAAGACATGTTCAACAACTGTCCGATTCTGCCTGCACACAACTTGATGAACCGAACAAACTTACTCAAATCGCCGATATTCTTCATCAGTCGCACATCGCGTTCCACATAAGTTTGGATGTAATAAGGATAAAAATCATTTGCCGCAATTCCCTTGTCGTAGAGACGTGGATAGGCTCCGTTGAAAATCTCCGATTCGAGTGTTGAGGGCAGAATTTCTCCCGCTAGCATTTCACGGTGAGAAAAAGGAAGGAGTCGAAGGACAGCGGTTCGTCCTGCAAGCGATTGGCTCACATGCTGCATCAGTAAAAAGTTGTGGGAGCCTGCCAAAAGATACATTCCAACATCATTTTTCTTGTCCACATGACTTTGAATGTATGAAAACAGCTCGGGCGTGCGCTGCACCTCATCAATGATTGTTTTGTCGGGGTAAGTCTGAAGAAATCCACGAGGATCTTCCGTTGCAAACAGACGAATATCGGGATCTTCCACACTCACATAGTTGTAATCGGGGAAGGTAGCTCGCAATAAAGTTGACTTCCCTGATTGGCGGGGTCCTGTCAGGGTTACTACAGGATATTTTTTCGCCATTTCCTCTAATTTGCTTTGTATCTCTCGTGTAATCATCTCAAAACTTGTTTTTTGCAAATTTACGATTTAATCGTAAATTTGCAAGGCAGTATCAATAAAACACCCCGAACGCATGTGTTCGGGGTGTTTTATTGATATGCTTACGGCACACAGCCTAAAGTCATCTACTTCATCTTCGCTATCTGCTCTTCCAGCACCTTAATCTTCGCTTCGGCATCGGCTTGCTTGGCTTTTTCTTTTGCCACTACCGCTTCGGGTGCGCCGCTCACAAACTTCTCGTTGCTGAGTTTCTTCATCACCGAAGTGAGGAATCCTTGTGCATATTTCAACTCTTCTTCTAGCTTTTCTCGTTCGGCTTCCATGTCCACCAAATCGCCCATGGGCACAAAGAACGTCGATGATTTCACCAAGAACGATGATGCGCCAGCAGGCTCTTCGCTCACTTCGGCATAGCTCGAAAGGTTCGCCATTTTCAACACTGCTGCATTCAGTGAGGCATCATAACCCTTGTCGCCCACCATCACAGCAAGTTCCAGACTATCTTTATTGGCAATATTGTTTTTGGTGCGAATGTTGCGCACGCCCGAGATGATTTCTTTCGCATCTTCAAAAGCTGCAAGGAATGTTTCGTCATAGGCTTTCACTTCAGGCATCAGGCTCACCATGATGCTTTCGCCAGCCTTGCGCTCTTTCAGCAATTGCCAGATTTCTTCGGAAATAAACGGCATGAAAGGGTGCAAGAATCGAAGCACTTCATCGAAGATGGCAATCAATTCATCATAGGTCTGCTTGTCGATAGGTTGCTGATAAGCCGGTTTCACCAATTCGAGCAACCAACCAGAGAACTCATCGCGCACCGTGTTGTAGGCGAGCATGAGAGCTTCGGAGATGCGGAATTTGCTGAAGTGGTCGTTGCTTTGCTCAAGCACTTGGCTAAACTTTTGGCTGAACCAATCGAGTGCCACACGAGCATGCTCGGGCTGCGGAATCGAGGCATCGACTTCCCAGCCTTGCACGAGGCGGAAGGAGTTCCAAAGCTTGGTTACAAACCCGGCGCCTTGTTGCGGCAAACTCTCATCGAAGAGCAAATCGCCACCAGCAGGCGAACAAAGGAGCATGCCCACACGCACACCATCGGCACCATATTTGGCAATCAAATCGAGTGGGTCGGGCGAGTTGCCAAGCTGTTTACTCATTTTTCGACCTTGTTTATCGCGCACCATTCCGGTGAAATAAACATTCGAAAATGGTTTCTTTCCTTTGAACTCATAGCCCGCCATAATCATGCGCGCCACCCAAAAGAAAATAATATCGTGTCCCGTCACCAAATCAGAGGTGGGATAATAATAGTCGATTTCCTTATCACTCTCGAAGCCATCAAACACCGAGATGGGCCACAACCACGATGAAGCCCACGTGTCGAGCACATCTTCCTCTTGGCGCAGTGTGAAGCCTCCCCTAACCCCTCCGAGGGAGGGGAACTGAGCCAAGGCTTTCTCGCGCGCACTTTCTTCGGTGGTTGCCACCACAAAACTACCGCCAGGCACCGGGAATTCGGCATCCAACACCTCCCCCTCGGGGAGGACGGGAGGGGCTATGTAATACACCGGAATGCGGTGTCCCCAATAAAGTTGGCGTGAGATGCACCAATCCTTCACATTCTCCATCCAATGGCGATAGACGTTTTTGAATTTAGCAGGGTGGAATTGCACGTCATCGTTCATCACCGCATCGAGTGCCACTTGCGCCATGTCGGTCATCTTCAAGAACCATTGCGCTGAAAGCTTGGGTTCAATCACACAGCCGGTGCGCTCCGATGTACCGACTTTATTCACATAGTCTTCCACCTTGTGGAGGTTGCCCGCTTCTTCGAGCATCGGAATGATTTCCTCGCGCACCGCAAAGCGGTCTTTGCCCACAAACATGCCGGCAGCTTCGCTCAGCGTGCCGTTGTCATTCAGAATATTGATGGTTTCGAGGTTGTGGCGCATGCCGATTTCATAGTCATGGATGTCGTGCGCTGGTGTGATTTTCAAGCAGCCTGTACCAAACTCCATATCCACATACTCATCTTCGATGATTGGGATTACTCGTCCGCACAGCGGCACAATCACTTTCTTGCCTCGCAAGTGCGCAAAGCGTTCATCATTAGGGTTGATACACACAGCGGTGTCGCCCAAGATGGTTTCCGGACGAGTGGTGGCGATTACAATATAAGAACCACAGCCCCCTCCATCGGGATTAAGGGGGGCTTCGGCTATTTCATATCTTAAATAATACAATTTCGAGTTCACTTCTTTGTGAATTACTTCTTCGTCCGACACGGCAGTGAGGGCATCGGAATCCCAGTTCACCATGCGCACACCACGATAGATTAATCCTTTTTCATAGAGCTGCACGAAGGTGTCGATGACCGCTTTGCTTCGGGTTTCATCGAGGGTGAAGCACGTTCTATCCCAGTCGCAGCTTGCGCCGAGTTTCTTCAATTGTTCGAGGATAATGCCGCCATGCTCATCGGTCCATTCCCACGCATGAGCGAGGAACTCTTCACGCGAGAGGTCGAATTTCGAAATACCTTTGCTTGCCAATCGTTGCGTAACTTTGGCTTCGGTGGCAATCGAGGCATGGTCGGTGCCGGGCACCCAGCAAGCGTTTTTGCCGAGCAATCGAGCACGACGCACAAGAATATCTTGAATCGTATTATTAAGCATATGCCCCATGTGGAGCACGCCTGTTACGTTTGGCGGTGGAATGACCACCGTGTAGGGTTCACGCTCATCGGGTGTGGAGTGGAAGAAGTTTTGCTCTGTCCAATATTTATACCATTTGTTTTCGATGCTTTGCGCATCATACTTGCTAGGGATTTCCATGTCTTTAAAATTGCAGCCCCCTCCAACTCCCCCGAGGGGGAGAGCTCAAAGGCACTAGGTTTATCTAATTATAGGCTGCAAAAATATAAAATAAATAGACACTTCCCTTTTTTTGTTGAGCCTCGCTAAATGATTGTTGATGATTTCTTTGATTTTTCTGTATGCGCAATCCAATGTATTTTTGGGAGTGTCTATTAAGTGGCAATTATGGATGAGCGAAGAAGAGTAAGGAAACAAGAACAGCAGCTTTTAGAAAAAAGCTGCTGTTCTTAAAAGAAAAAGTTTGATAATGATTAAACCTTAATTATATTTGCAACGTGAAACATGTAATAAAAGTCGAATTACTACAAGAAGCATTGAAGTTTTTCAATAAACAAGATGAAAAGGTTAAAACACAGTTTCTTAAAGCGTTTTTCAAGGTCGAGGGAGGACAAAAAGATAGTGAGGTTTTTAAAAAGCTAGAAGCAAGCAGAATTTGGGAATTTAGAGTGTCTTCAAATGGTAATATATACCGATTGTTTGCTTTCTGAGATAAAAAAAGTAGGGGACTGATTGTCGCAACACATGGGATTCAGAAGAAAACTCAGAAAACCCCGAAAAAAGAAATTGAGAGAGCAGAAAAAATTATGAACAATTATTATAATAGCAAGGTATGAAAACAGTATCAGCAGCAGAACTTGCAGACAGTGTATTGGGGGTAATCGGAACTCCCCGAAGAGATGCATTTGAGTTGGAAGTTGAAAATGAAATAAAGAATGAACGGCTTGCCCGACAACTTAAAAAGGAAAGACTCCGACAAAAAATCACACAAGAGGAGTTGGGAGAAAGATTAGGGGTTAAGAAATCCTACATATCTAGCGTAGAAAATACAAAACACAACGTTTCTATGGATGTCCTTTCAAGGGTTGCTAGAGCCTTAGGAATGGAAATAAACTATACACTAAGCCCAATGGTGTAAAACTTAAAGAAGTCCCGAAGATGAAAAACATCTTCGGGACTTCTTTTTTATCTCCAAAAGTGGCGCAAGAAAAGGTATTGCAATAATGTTATCGGCACAGGGGAAACAATACTTCTTTCCTCATTCGCTTTCCAGCTTCATTGCATCCTGCAGGAAAGCTCTTCGTCATTTCGTATTAATTCCCCTTTTGTGCCTTGTTGGTTTATTGGATTCTCCGCTCCGCTCTAAATCCAATCGGATCTACAAACTCCATTCGCTTCGCTTATTCCGCTAGCCATAGGCTAATTTTGCGCCTTCGGCGTATGTTTGCATGGGGGCTAAACCCCCATGCGAAAACTAAAATAGCACACCTACTTATTTGGTACTATCAAAAAAATAAAGTTGTAGATATGTCCCTTTTGTCCTGAGGTTAGACCTAGTCATTCTCCTAACTCGATTTTAAATCTTAGGACGTTCGAGCGGGCTATTCGTTCTATCGAGCGGTTCTTATGCCGAGCTTCGTAATCTTGTTCGTGGGCTTCCGCTGGTCGCCTCCGTCAAGAACTCCGCTAGGACATAAGAACCACTCAATGCCACTGCTATCCCTAACGCAAATAGCCCCCCCCGAGTTCTCCCCAAGCTCCCCTCGCTTTGCTCGTTCCGCTAAGGAATATCGAACTAGTGTGAAATATCAATCCTCAATAGAATGCATTTTTTTTGTGAAATATAGAAAGAAATAGTTTGCAAAATGGTTATAATTAAGCGTTTAGTTTTTAACCGCAACTTTATCGACTTTTGCTTCGTTTTAGGACAAAAGGTACGCTTTTAAAAAAGCGTACCTTTTGTCCTAAAACGGAAAAATGTGTACCTTTTGTCCTAAAAAACGCCCAAATGTGTACCTTTTGTCCTATGACTTTTTTCTATAAAACAATAAAAAGCGTACCTTTTGTCCTATGCTCCAAAAAATGTGTACCTTTTGTCCTATGAAAGTGTACCTTTTGTCCTATGAGATTCGAAAAATGCGTACCTTTTGTCCTAAAACGGAAAAATGTGTACCTTTTGTCCTAAAACGGAAAAATGTGTACCTTTTGTCCTAAAAAACGCCCAAAAGTATGTACGTTGGTTAATGACCAAAGTCAATTTCGATGCCCGATCATGTCCATTGTCAGCTTGCAATGGAGATAGACGAACTCGATATAGTCCATTGTCAATTGACAAAACTCGATTTCGGAGTCCGATTATGTCTATTGTCAGCTGACAATGGAGATAGACGAACTCGATATAGTCCATAGTCCATTGACAAAAACCAATTTCGGTGTCCAATCATGTCCATTGC
>JBKECD010000059.1:0-21509 GCA_047974225.1 Mangrovibacterium sp. | reverse complement strand
TGCGCTGGCATGTGGCAATTGATGCACTCTGTGCCCGAACCGACTTCATATTTATCGCCATAGAGCGAAACGACGGCTTCGCCTTTTTCGCCAGCTGCTTTATGGTGATGATGGTCGAACGTATCGTAATCAGCAGCATTGTGGCATTGCAGACAGAGGTCGTTGCCTTCGAGCTTACGCTCGCCCGAGTGCACGTTGTGGCAGTCGTTGCACGCCACGCCACGTTGAAACATCTTGCTTTGCATGAAAGAAGCCACCACATAATCTTCATCTTTGATTTGCCCATCGACATGCCATTGTGGATGCATCGGCAGGGCAATTTGCATCAGGTCGTAGGTGGAGATGTTATGCGGTGTTTGGTCGGAGAATGTGCCACGCCGCGAGTGGCATCGAGCGCACATTTCCACATATTGCTCGTTGCTATCAAAGCCGCTCGTGGGCGACACCAAGCCATAATCAGGATAAGCCTTCTGCGCATATTCGGGCATATTTGCCCACGCAATGTGATTGGATGCTGGACCATGACAAGCTTCACAACTCACATCAATTTCCGTCCATGTGGTGTGATAGGAATCGGTTTCCACATCATAATTCTTCTCAAAACCTGTGGTGTGGCAATAGGCACACATGGAGTTCCAGTTTTGCGCTTGGTTTGTCCAGTGCAACCAATCGTTGTGGTCGATGCCTGCATACTGCGGAATCGAATCCGCCATGTAATACCACGCTTCATCAATCGTGCTCCAGGTGAGGGGCAGCACTTGCAGTCGTCCGCCAGGAAATTCCACCAAATAGTTTTGCAGCGGATAGTGCCCAAAAACAAATTTCACCTCATATTCCTTCATTGTGCCATCTTCGCCATCGGTGAGGACGAAGAATTTATCTGCTCGTTTGAATGCTTTGTTCACTTCGCCATTGCTTCGATGCAATTCCGCCTGATTGAAATCACCTAGCACCGTGCTATCATTCGCCACATCCATGGCGAGGTCGTGATGCGAGCCCATGAAGTCGTTCATTTCCGTTTCATGGCATTCCACACAAGTTTCTCGCCCCACATAGTGTGGTTCGCCCATGATTTCCGTCTTCGCCGGAAAGAACAATTGCTTCACCACAAAGAGCGGAATGAGCACCGCAATGAGCAAGAGGAGGTAAAGTCGGTAGTTGCGTTGTTTATCAGAGTTCATCATGAGGCAGAGGTGAGTTGATTAGGGTTGAAGCTGGTGCGTTTGATGCCGCCATTCAAATCGACTTTGACATGCAGTGCTTGAATGCGAATCGGATAGTAGTCGAGTGCTCGCTTGGCAGGCGATTGAATGACACGCCCGAGTTTATCGAAGTGCGACGCATGGCAAGGACAAATGAAATTGCCCGAAGCGGCATCGAGGTTGATGGCGCAACCGAGATGTGTGCATTTATTCGAAAGCGCAAGAAATTCCCCCTCAGTCGTGCGATGCAGAAAGAGTTTGTTGTTGGGGAAGCTATATGTTTTCCCTTTTTGGAAATCATCCACCATGCCAAGGTCGAGCCACTCACTTTGAGCCGCTGATTCCTTCGCATTACTTCTGAAAAAGGAATAAAACAAGGCGGCAAATTGCAGTCCGATGATTGTGCCAATGGCTTTCTTTATGAAGTTTCTTCTGTTCATGGTTTTTAGTGCGAAGTGCAGGGTGCGAAGTGCGCAGCCCTATTCTTAATTATTGCGGGGAATGTCATGCGTAAAAAGTTTTCTGAAAACTTGAAACATTCCTGTCCATAGCTTCTTAGAATACGAGGAATATCAGAAACCCCAATTGTGTTGCCATTTTTGTCGATGCCAATATAGATCATCCCCCCTGCCTGATAATTCAGAAAGGCGACAGCTTCTTTCTCCAATTCCAATTCCTTGGTAAGCCGTTCTTTATATTCTATGCGATTCGTTTCTGTCATTTTTATTTGCAATCATCAATTTCTAATTCCCTTATTCTTAGCTTTTTTCTCTAGCGCAGAGATTGTCTCTAAATATTCCTGTTCTACTGTACTCAGCATTTGATTCTTATATTTCTTGTATTCCAGCTTAGCCTTTTCCGTTGCCTGCAAGTTAGAAATCTTTCCAGCATTGTCAAGCACTTTTCGTCCGGTGGAAGCCAAAATTGTGTCAAGTTCACGCACATAATCAGTCATTCTCATTTCGCGTTGCTCAATAGCATTCAATTCAGCTAAATCAAAATAAGCTGCTACCAAATTATTGAGCACTTTCAACTCTTTCTCCTCTAAAAAGTTTTTAGCAATCAGAGCTTCAGCTTGCGTGGGCACATCTCCCTTAAAGTGGGTTAAACCTGCAAAAGGTTTATCACTATCCACCCTCATATAAATCACCTCACTAGCTGTGTTCCCATGTGCTGCATAGTGCAACTTATTTTGTACGATTTTAAAAAGTCTCAAGCTTTCTTGCGCCTTGGGATTATAGTCTATTGCCGTGGCATATAAATCTAAAACCTGACGATACATCACTTTCTCGCTTGAACGAATATCTCGAATTCGATCAAGCAATTCTTTCCAATAATTACCACCTCCAAGATTCTTCAGACGCTCGTCATTCATCACAAACCCCTTCTCGAGATACTCTTTAAGAAGTGTACTAGCATAACGCCTAAATTCAGCACCTCGAATTGATCGAACTCGATAGCCGATAGCCAGAATCATATCTAGATTATACTTTGCTATCTCTCGCGACACCTTCCGCTCACCTTCTTTTTGAACTGTCAACTGATAGTTGACAGTTGCTTCTTCTCGGAGTTCTCCATCTTCAAAGATTGCTTTGATATGCTTACTGACATTCTGCTTCGTTGTCTGAAACAGATTGGCAATCTCAGCTTGACTGAGCCACACCGTGCCCCCCTCCATCTGAAGTTGAACCTGAGTCAATCCATCCTCTGTATTGTAAATAATTATTTCACTATTCATTTTTTTCACAATCATCAATTCATAATTATCAACCCCATCCCTTCCCCTCTTAAAAAGTATGCCACCACACTAAACACCACATAACTCATTAGAATGAAGCTGAAAGCAATCAGCACTAGCAATGCTTTTTCTTCTTTTTTTCGTTTCCAAAGAATGCCTGCCAAGGGAAGCAAATAGATGATGAAGAGCAGCACGCCATACCAACTGGCGGTTTCCAAGTGCGCCTTTGCTCGAAGCAAATCGTCGGCAATTGCCAAAACGAACGTCCACACCGAAGAGATACCTATATATAATAGTATGCTCGATTTATTTTCCTTGCCATTCCACCACAGTCCCACTTTCTCTTTGGCACAGCGCCACACGGGCATTTTGAAAGCTGCCCACAGGGCGAGAATCGGCACGCTCAACACAATCAGGGGGTGGAAATGCAACAACATCTCTTGCAGTCCGATGAAATACCACGGAGCTTTGCTCGGATTGGGCGTAATTTCAGGGTTCGCCATTTCTTTCAAGGGCGCATTGAAAAGAATGCTCAGCACGAGCAGCACCACAAAAGTGCCGAGCGCCGCCAAAGCTTCCACGCGCACCAAATCGGGATAGGACTTCACTCGCTCATCTTCTTCCTCTTCAGCCAAGGTGTAGGTAACACCCTTCGCCTTGCGCACCAAATAGAAATGAACCATCATCAGCACCACAAAAAGAAATGGAAGCAGCCCCGTGTGGAGCGAATAAAAGGTGAGCAACGTCTGTTGTCCGATATGCTCACCCCCCTTAATCCATTCAGAAATTGAAGCTCCCACCACGGGGATATACTCCACCAGACTGAGCATGATGGTTACCGCCCAATAGGAAAGCTGATCCCATGTGAGGAGATAGCCAGTGAAAGCAAAGAGCAGGGTGAAAAGCAGCATGACGATGCCATAACGCCAGTTTTTGGCTCGTTCATAGTAGAGTGAATTAGAAAAAACCACACGCAGCATGTGAAGCACCACCACGAGAATCATCAGGTTTGCCGACCAATAATGCAAGTTGCGCAGCAGCCTTCCAAAGACTTCAAAATCTTGCATCCGCACAATGGAATAATAAGCCTCTTCGATGGTGGGCACATATTTGAATCGAAGGAAAGCCCCCGTGATGGCAAGCACCATGAATAGCAGCGCACTGATGCCCCCTAGTCCATAGGTGCGAGTAAGCTGCATGGATTTCTTCGAAAGTTTGGGCGGATGAATGTGCAAAATGAACTTCATTATGCCCGATTGCTGTGGTTCTTTTGGCATGTTAAGGGTATTTGAATGACAAAGATAGAAATAATTATGAGTTCTGAATTGTGCATGGACATGGTTCGCGTGAGATATTGTCTTTGAACAATTGTGCACAGACATGGTCGCACGAGATATTGTCTTTGAACAATTGTGCACAGACATGGTCGCACGAGATATTGTCTTTGAACAATTGTGCACGGACGTGGTCGTGCGAGATATTGTCTTTGAACAATTGTGCACGGACATGGTCGCACGAGATATTGTCTTTGAACAATTGTGCACAGACATGGTCGCGCGAGATATTGTCTTTGCACATTAATGTATGATGACCAATTTTTACACTTTGCTATTTGAAATGTTATCAATCTACGCAAAAATGTTTCATCTATTGCCTGCCTCTAGTTTTCAAAATAAAGCAATTGTGTTATCTCAACGGCAAATCAAACTCAACAATTTTCATTGTTTTATGTTACTAAGAAGAATTGCGGTATATTTGCAGTGATATCATTATAGTTAATAACGCTCTTCGGAGCTCAAACAAATTTATTTAAAACACTATGAGAAAGTTCTTAGTATTATTCTTGATGTTGCCCATGCTTGCCATGGCTGAATCGGTGCAAGACACCACCTATTGGAAATTTAATGGCACAGCGTCGCTCAATTTCAACCAAGTATCGCTCACCAACTGGGCAGCTGGGGGCAAGAGTTCGGTGGCAGGCGTGCTATTGCTCAATGCCAATGCCAACTACAAAAAAGACAAGTGGGTTTGGGACAATGCCCTCAACGCAGGCTTCGGACTGCTCAGCGAAGAAGGTGCCGACGCCACCAAGTCGGAAGACAAACTAGACATCAGCTCGAAGCTCGGCTATCAAGCGTCTAAGCATTGGTATTATTCGGCACTGATGGGCTTCAACTCGCAGTTTGCCAACGGATATAACTACCCCGACACATCCACCCCGATTTCTAGGTTTATGGCGCCAGCCTATTTCAACGTGGCACTCGGTATGGACTATAAGCCTAGCGACAAGTTTTCTATGTTCATTTCGCCTGCCAACATGAAAAGCACCTTTGTGCTCGACGATGCGCTTTCGGCAGCGGGAAATTTTGGGGTCGAACCGGGCGAAAACATCCTGCTCGAACTCGGTGCGATGGCAAAGGCGGCTCTCAACATCAAAGTGATGGAAAATGTGAAGCTCACCACCGATTTGACTCTTTTCTCAAACTATCTTGATGAGCCACAAAACATTGATATTACGTGGAACATGCTCATTAGCATGAAGGTGAACAAGTGGCTTTCTGCCAACCTTGCCACCAACCTGATTTATGATGATGACATCAAAATTGAAAAAGACGGCAAAGTAGCCCCTCGCATCCAATTCAAACAACTGTTTGGCGCTGGATTGAGTGTAAACTTCTAAGCTCCCCCCACATTGTCTTCACCCCTGCCCTGCAAGGGCGATGTACAATAGCGATGGGTTTCAACCCATCGGAAAAGAACCACGGAAACCATCGAAAAGGCATATAATAATCTAGCATTCAGAATTGCCAATTAACGATTAAATCGTATTTTTGCGGAAACAAATAATGCACAGTCATGGAGCAAATACTAGAAAAATATGTGAATCCATTCACCGACTTTGGGTTTAAGAAATTATTTGGCACAGAGGCTAATAAAGACTTATTGATAGATTTCTTAAATGAGTTGCTCCGTGAGGAGCAAGGCGGGGTTGTGGATATTCAATATTTGAATCCAGAGCAATTGGGCATGACAGAGAATGAACGCAAAGCGATATTCGACCTTTATTGTGAAAATGAAAAAGGGGAGAAATTCATCGTGGAGCTTCAAAAAGCGAAACAGAACTTTTTCAAAGAACGTTCGGTGTATTATTCAGCTTTCCCCATCGTTGAGCAAGCCCAAAAAGGCAATTGGGACTTTAATCTAAATGCTGTTTATACGATTGGCATCCTTGATTTTATTTTTGATGATGAAGAGAGCGACCCCGAGGAATATCGTTCGGACGTGAAGCTGATGAATGTGAAAACCAAGCGAGTATTCTATGACAAGCTGACTTACATCTATCTCGAAATGCCGAAGTTCACCAAAACCCTTGATGAACTGGAAACTCGTTTTGATAAGTGGCTCTATCTCATTCGAAATCTCAATCAACTAGAGGAGATGCCCGACAGGTTCCGTGAGCGAATATTCCTACATCTGTTTGAAGCGGCAGAAACCGCTAAATTCGATGATAAGCAGAAGCGAGATTATATTTCTAGTTTGAAAGTATATCGAGACCTCAAAAATTCTGTCGATACCGCACGAGAAGAAGGACGAGAAGAAGGACGAGAAGAAGGAGAAGCGATTGGAATGGAAAAAGGAAGAGCGGAAGGAAGAAAAGAAGGAGAAGCGATTGGAATGGAAAAAGGAAGAGCGGAAGGATTGAAAGAAACAGCTCGAAAGATGAAACTCAGCGGCATGTCGGATGCGCAGATTCAGGAGTTCACAGGACTTTCAAAAGAAGAAATTAATCAATTGTAGCGGTAGAGACGCATTCAATGCGTCTCTACGATACGCCTAATCGGCGTTGTTCGCCTAATCGGCTGATTGCCTTGCGGAATTATTCCAACCCTGTGATAAATCCCGCATGGCGTAGGGGCTCACCTATGTGTGCGCCCAATCAAAACCATTATCACCACAAATGCCCAACGAAAACTTTCGTTGGGCATTTTTATTTCAAAGGGAAAGAACCCTAATGCGTCTTCATAAACTCCACCATATATTTTCGGAAACCTGCATCCATGGGTTGGAGGCAATGTGCCGAAACGATTTTCCCCTCGGGGTCAATCAGCATGAAGCGTGGAATGGCACGAATGCCATAGTATTGACACATTTCATCTTTAAATGCATTCTTAGCCAGCAATGCCGTGCCGCCGATGTGCGTTTTGGCTAGGAAGTCGAGCCATTTTTGTTTAGTCTCTGGGCGGTCGATAGATATCGACACAAAAGCGATGTTTTCGTCTTTCAACTCCTCTTCAAGCATGTTGAGGTAGGGAATATTGATGTTGCACGGTGCACACCAAGTAGCCCACATGTCGATAAACACATATTTTCCTCGGAAATCGCTCATCTTAACGAGCTTGCCATGATTGTCTTGGAAGGCAAATTCAAAGGCATCTTGTCCGCGCATTTCGATTTTGATTAGTGCATCTACTTTAGGCTTCATTTCCGCCATTTTTGCCTTTCCCTCGGGGGATTTGACTAGCGGGAGAGCATGGGCAAAAGTTTCATCGAGCAAAAAAGCCTTTTGAGCGAGAATCATTTTCCCGAGTTCATCGAGGATGTATTTTTCTTTCAGTTCATCGTGCTTTAGCTCGCTTGCTCGTCCTGCGAGGGTGTGCGGAAGAAGTCGTTCCACGCCGAGCACCTCTTCTTGCATTTGGAAGAAATACGACATCATTTCGGTGGCATCGGGGTGATTGAGCACATCAATGTCGTTGAAAGAAATTTTGCTGAATGCGTCTTTGTAGTTTTCATCAAACACCATTTTGTGGAGCTTCATATAGCGATAATTCTCCAGCAAGATGCGTGCTTCGAGGTATTTAATCCACACGGTCTGTTGCGCCACAAAAGCCTCATCGGTGAATTTGAACGATTGGAAATGCTTCATCGCCTGCTTGCTCAATCCTTCGATTGCCTTTATTTGCTCCTCGTTTTCCAATTCACTAGGGCGAGCCACTGTTTTGCTGGCAAAAAAGTTGCGGATACGCATGCGATAGGCAAAAGCATGAGGCGAAGCATCAACAAAGCGATTAGTCCACTCATAGAGGTATTCATTCACCCGACTGTCATCGCCCGAGAAGCTCAGTTGAGCATCATCGACATTGACAGTAAGCACTTGCCCACTCTTTAGTTCGAGGAAAGTGAAGTGCTTGTTGTAGGAAAGATACAGTCGTTTGTGGCACAAAGAATCAGGAATCTCAATCACGTTTTCGCTGCGCTCATGCGCATCGGTGATGTATTGCACAAATTTCTTTGCACCCACCACGGGAGCGTCATACACATTGAGCAGCAGCGTGTCGGCAATCTGCCCACGGATGATTATCTTGGCATCTTGTGCCAAGGCTGATGCCCCAAAGAAAAGACATAAGGCTATTGCGGATAGGATTTTTTTCATCGTTTACTTTGTTTTAGATAGCACTTGTTCAATTTCTTGTTTCAATCGAGCTGTGCCTGGTGCTGCCGCTGGCGACTCGGCAAGATTGCCTTCGGCATCGAAGATAAGGATGTGAGGAATAGATGAAATGCCATAGGCATTTGAAAACAAACGTTTGTGGTCGAGCAGCTCAATGCCCTCCGACTGTTCCGCCACTTGCTTCCATTTGATTTCAGAATCATCAATCGAGATGCACACAAACACCACATTTTCGTCTTTCATCTCTTGGGCTAGTTTTTCAAAGGCGGGGCGTTTCTTCATGCAAGGGGCGCACCAAGTGGCCCACACATCCACCGCAATAACCTTGCCTTTATAGTCGGAAAGCTTCACAATGCTGCCATCCACCTTTTGCAATTCTATTTTGCTGAGCTTCGCATTTTCCGCACGAATAGCAAATTCCTTTTTCAGCTCATTCAGCTGCTCTAAGGCATAGCCTTCTTTGAAAAGCTCGGCATAGCGAGTTTCAATCCGCTTCATTCCCCGATCATCTTTCTCATATCGTGCCATGGTTACCAAATAGATTACTCTCACCTCTGGAGCTTCGGCATATTCCACCGCAGGCTTGGCTTGCAGGTAGTCTTCTTTCTGACATTTAGCACCATAGAGTTGCACATAAGGAATGGTGTGCTCGAAAACATCAAGGATAATCGGATTGCTAAAGCGATTTGGATTGCGAATAGGCTCGTATAAATCGGCGGGCAATTCTTTGATAGAGGCAGCAATCAAGGGGATTTTAGGGTGAAACAATTTAAAATAGTTCACCTCCGACTGCACCAACACTTCCACCGCTTCGCAGAAATAGGCATCAGAAGATTTCACTTTTTTCAAGAATTTCCCTTGCGCTGCTTCCAGCTCACGCATGGCATCATAGAAAGGAGTGATTTTAAGCACTTGCTCGCGATCGCCCAAGTGATTGCATAGTGATAGCATGCGTGCTTCTTCCGACAAGCTTGCCCATGCGTCAAGCACTTTGTTTTCTTTGGAAGGCTTCACAAACTCCACCACATTGTTGATGAGCTTCACTTGCACCGTGTTGCCTTGTGTGGCATAAAGCTTGGTGTAGTGATTATTGTATTTAATTAGATAGAAAGCACGAGCGGCAGTATCGCTCAGCGTGCATTGTGTGCCTTCTTTGAGGTCGAACTCATCGACCAATTTATAGCTGCCATCAATTACTCGAAAGAGTTGCACCACCTGACTGCACGTGTCGGTTTCGAGTGAAATATTGATGTTCTTGTTGTTTTGTGCGCCACAAGTCAAAAATGAGCATATGGCAACTGTAAGTATTAAAAATCTATTCATGTGTTTTATTTTAGGGGTGAGGGGTGAGGGGTGAGGGGTGAGGGGAGAGGGGAAAGGGGAAAGGGGAAAGGGGAGAGGGGAAACTCTTCCCTTCTCCCTTCTCCCTTCTCCCTCTTCCCTCTTCCCTAACAACTAGTAATACGTTGGTTCAGCCGATTCACCTGAAGGACCAACTACTTTTACTTTCATTTTGGTGTTGTATTTATCCCAAGTTACCGAGTAGCTATTTCCTGATTTGTATAATGCCACATGAGCTAAGAAGCCCGCATTGTAAAACTCAAAAGCTACCATGTTTTCATAGTCTGTAAATATTGGTTTTGCTAAGCTTGCATAAAATATACCCGGCGCAAGCGCACCCATTCCTTGGAAGATTGCGAGGTTGTCTTCGTTGTAGTATGCCAATCCACCAGTGGTGGGTGTTGCACTCACCGAGCCACCCATATTCCATTTATAGAAGAAATCTTTAAATTCGTCGCCTGTAATTTGATTGGTATAGGTAAGAATCTCCGAGGTGTAAGTGCCCACCGAAGTTTTAGCTTTTTCTTTAGCACACATCTGCGCATAATAATCATCAATGCCCGAAGCATTTTTCAAGTAGTGGTAGAGCTGCCATAGAGGCACGACTCTAGTCCATTCCGAAGCATTGCCATAGCTTGTGCCTTCCACCATGATTTCCTGCACAGCCGAGGCATAATAATCATTCGATTTCACCAATGATGTGCCTTGGGTTTCATAGAAATAAGCTAGCGCAAAGAGTTTTGATGTTACCCCATCAATTCCCCACAGCTTATTCAAATAAGGCTCATAGGCATTGCCCACCTTTTCGAGCACCGAGAATATCGAGGCATTGTAAGCACCATCGAAATTAACCACCGCATCGAGTTCGGCACTATTCAGATTGACCACCGTTTCGAGTGAAGCATTTTCAGCATCAATATAGAAACCGAGTTTCGAGCTCACCGCATAAGTTCCTTCTTTCACCCCATAGAATGTTTGGGCAGCATCCATAAGCTGACCGATATTGGCATTAAATGCACTAAGCTTATCGGCATTCCCTTGAGCGAAGCTCAGCGGCGTGATGACATGTACGGCATCGCCATAGATATCCACCACATTAGTGCTCGACCCCTCAAGAGAAGCGATTGCGCTGAGATTATCCATAGCAAACGTTCCCTCAATTGTTCCCGATGCAATGTGCAGTTTCACCGCTGAGGGGTTGTTCACATACACCTTTCCGCTTTCCGCAATCGAAAGTTTGTTAGCTCCCGAGCTGAGTGTGTAGCTTGTTTCGCCCGAGCTGTTGAGCACGGTAAGCGATGGAGCCGTTCCGCTAAAGTCATCGCAAAACACCATCGCTTCTTCGCCAGCGTTGAAGTATATGCCTGTGGCATGCTCATAGAGCGATGCTCCATTAATCTTTGCGGTTGTTCGCTCTTGTTGAATGGGCTCTAAATCAAGAATACGTTCCTCGGGGTAAGTTTTGTTATAAAGGTGCTTAGCGATGTTGGCATAAAACAAATCATCCATTTGGAGGATATCATCCATCGTTACCTCAGGTAGCAGCTCGCTAAATGTTTTATCGGTGAAGATATTGTCGTAGCGCATAGCACGAGTGTATAGTCCGATTTCAGCACAATAAATAGTTCGGTAATATGCTCCCGAATAGAGGTAATTAATTTGGATTTCTTCTAAGTCATCATACACAGTTGTAGGCGTGATGGTGGTTGCATTCGTAGCACTGAGCGAAACCGAAGCTTTCAGCGAAACAAAAACTTCTTCGCCAGCACGTCGCCCTTTGATGCTTGAAATAAGCATAGCACTACCTCCAGATGAAGGATAAAACACCATATAATCCAACGGATATCCTCCACAATCAACCGTGTAGTTGAATTGAACCGTAGTTGTTCCTTCCACCGTAACCACAGCCGAGGTATTCAAATCGCCATCGAAGGTATTGTTGAAATCGCCACTTGTCAGGCTACCTACATAGCTTCCAGAAAGAATGTCTATCTGCAAGTTTCCGGGGGCATCGGCAGCATCCACAGGAGAGTAGTCGCTGAACTCTGCTCCTTGCACAATCTGCAAGAGTTGCGAGTAGTCGCCATCGGTTTGCTTAAACTCAATCAAGGCGATGCGCTCGTTTCCTGTTTCGTTTTTTGAGATCGCTATTTTCAGTTCCCCTTCTTTGAGACTTTTAGTGTCGCTGAGGCTCACCCAGTCGGCAGAGTTTTTGATTTCAAATTCGATATTGCTGACAAAGTTGAGTGTGAAATTCGCTTTCTCCTTGTCGATGCCTATCGAGTCATAATCCAAATAGATATAAGGGTCGTTTCCAAGCTGAATGACGCACAACTCAGCTGTGTATTGGTCGCCTGCATTGATAGTGAATGTAGCTTCACGAGTTGAAAGCTCAGTGCATGAGTCGGTAGCGATGGTGAGCATATCATAGCCATCGGCGTCGTGGAAGTCTTGCACCGAATACCAAGTTTCTTTGGTATTGTCGGTATATGCCCACCATGCTTGGCTAGTTTTTATTTCCACAGATTTTCGTCCACCGCCCACATTAAAGACCACCGTATCTCTCGACAGTTCGAGGGTGTAGGTCTTCTCATAGGCATTGGTTATTTCTTGCTCACAAGCGCATAGGCACATGCAAGCAACAACAATTAGTATGTATATTCTTTTAAGCATATCTTCTTGTTTTAATTAGTTATACATTCTCACCCAAGTAGGAATTGAGGAAGGTTTGATATACATATATCCTCTCACTTTGCCCGTTCCTGAGATAGTCAGATTAGGTTCACCTGTGATATTACCTGTGCTATCCAAACCATATTTGCGGAGCGTATATGCACCAGCAGCGTTTGTGGCAACAACAAGATAGGTATATTGCGTCTGAACAATTGTTGCTCCCGAAGTGGCATAATATTCATTGGTAACATCAATGTGGGTGATTTCATCGTCAAAGGTCATTAGAAGTTCTTCCTTAGCTTGGGCAATATCGTATTTATAAAGCTTGTTGTCAATGGCGAAATAGATATAAGGATAGTGCTGATGCACACAATAATGCGAAGCATCGTCAATGAGATATTCAGAAGCTTTTAAATGCTTGCTCGACTTATAAGTTAGGTATCCATTGTTTAGGCTACTCGCATTCAAAGCTACCACAGATAAGCTGTCGGTATTTGTTTTGCCTTGAAACAATGCATAAACATCGGTGCCATACGCCCCTGTTGCTCTCGATTCCAAAAGCAACAAATCAGCATCCATACTTTCTTGGAAGTGGGTTGGAGTAGTATTTTCTTTCACCAAGCCCGGTTGCAATGCTGAAGTAAGAATATATTTAAACTGAC
This sequence comes from Mangrovibacterium sp., assembly GCA_047974225.1. Lineage (GTDB taxonomy): Bacteria > Bacteroidota > Bacteroidia > Bacteroidales > Prolixibacteraceae > JBKEDC01. The sequence goes on along the minus strand of JBKECD010000059.1, from coordinate 8,441 downwards.
TACTTTTAGTATCGTAGGTCAAGAACGAAGAACCGTTATCCATCACAGGCCAACTGATGTGTTCCGACATGTAGTAATCGCCTGTCATGGCTGGGTAGAATCGGTTGCCTCCATATTCCGTAAGGACAGAACTCACCATGGCTGTGTAGTAGTTCGTAAAGCAATACACCTTGCCGTCATTAATCATCATGGTGCTTTTCTGAATTGATTTCATGGCTTGAATGTTTCTCACCTCAGGCACATCGCCAAGGAACATGCCCTCGAAGGTGTTGAGGATTTCAAACTTATCGGTGTTGATCACCACGATGTCTTTGTTGGATGCTATGCGCAATGCAGGCACGGGAACTAAAGTAGCTGTTTCGTAGTCTTCATAGCGATATCCCCAATAGTCGAGAGCCACAGGAGCTCCCTCCAATACACCGTTGAAAGTGCTGGTGGTTGCTAGCAAATCAGCAAAGACATTTGCTTCGCCAGTAGTGCTATCAAAGCCAATCATGTCGATATCAGTATTTCCTTCGGCTGTTTCTTTCAAGAGATAATAGCCATTCGACATTTGCGATGTGCCATTAGCTTTGGTCGATTTAAATCGGATAACACCCGTTTCGACATTCTCCGCTTCAAACAACAACACAATTTCACCCGATGTTTGCACCGCAAGCTCCAAATCTTTTTCTTCGGAGAAGCGCACAAACTTAGCATCGGTGCCGGTGCCTTCTTTTTGCGACCAATAATAGTTGAAGTTTCCTGTTTTGCCATTCTCACCCAGAGTAACCACCGGATTTATTCTGATGGTGTCTTCAAAGAGAATCAAGTCGCCCAAGTTTTCAGGCACTTCCTCAATTATAATCTCATCAAGTGTGTCATAGTCATAGTTGCCTAAGTCTTTGAAACACGAGGTGAACGTGATGGCGATTAATAAGTATATGTATTTTTTCATTTGTCAATAATTTTAAGTCTCTTCCAGCTTCCCCAAGAGGGATAGTCAAAAGACACAGATTTTATTTAATTGAATTTCACCACCGAGTTAGGATTATCATCATCTTCACGCAGCGGGAACAATCCTTCTTCTTCACGCTCGGCATTGATGCGATCGAGCTCTTGGGCTGCCACACTCTTATAGAAAACTAAGTATTCTTCGGTAAGTTCATTCTGAATAAAGTCGTCATTCCATCGCTGACCCGAAGTGTCAATCAAGAGTTGATGTTTTTTCTTGCCATAATAACCCATGACCGACTGCACGGTTTTTGTGCCCACCTGATATCTGTTCCACAGCGTAGGCTCAATGATTTGGTCGGAGATTGTAATCGTAACTTTTTGGCGCGACACATAGCCCGGGGCGAAGTTGTCGTTTTCTTGCACTTCGAGGGTGATTTTATAATCATTGTCTTGAAGTGTTTCATCACGCAGGAACACGATATTCACATAAGCACCCAAGGAGTCGGCAGGGATGATGAAGTTTTCATATTCTGAGCTTTCTAAATCCACATAGTGCTGATCGGGGATAGCTTGGTTTTCCACCTCGATGAATGCCGAATCGACAATACTTCCGAGTTCGTCGTATTCATATACGAAAGTGTAGCTTTTCACCTGACTGATTTTATAGCTTCGGTCGGTGTCGGAAGGCATGCCAGCCACCGACAAGCGCAGCGCAACCGTATCTCTTTCCACCGCTGAGCCTGCATAGACAAACGAGTAGAAATTATCATACGTGCCGGCAAACTGAATATAGTCTTTTCCGTGCCAGGTTTCAATTTCATCTTCTTGACAAGAATGAGCCATTAATGCAAAGATGAATAGCGATAAATATATCAATTTTTGTTTCATGGTTATTACGAATTAAGAGTTAACATCAACTTCACGAGTAGGCAATTCAAGCACATAGCTATCTGCCGTGCATTTATTTGGATTGCGTGGAATGTTGAGGGTAAAATGACGCTTATAATAGTAGAACATCACCCCTTCGCCAAAGAACTCCTTGCGATATTCTTTATAGAGGATGTCTTCCACTTGCGCTTCGGTGGTGATTTCTACGGTGGCTAATCCACGAGCAGCGCAGAACACTTTATAAAGTTCGTTAGCACGCTTCACAGTTCCGCACTCCATGGCGATGAAATAAATTTCCGCCAATCGCACGATAGACACCGAGCCCGAGCCGCTGAGATATTTCAAGATATCCTTGGCAGGTTCGCTCAAACCTGTTACGGTGCGCTCCGTCCATAGCATGGCGCGAATGTCGCTCGCTGAGTTCTCATAGAGTTCATTGAGGAATGCCGTGCTGTTGTAAAGTGTCGTGGTGTTTTGGAAAGTCGAACTTTCAAAATTCACATGAATGCCAAAGAGTTGCTCTTTGCGGAATCGGTAATCTTCTGTTCCGATATTGTTGATTGTAGCAAATTTGTAGTAGCTATTCTCTTCGGAGTTCACATAGGAAATGATTTGCTCGGCATAGGCGAGAGCTGTTTCCTTGTCTTGCAACCAAAGGTTCACACGAGCTTGCAAGCCCAGCACGCCCATATAGTTGAGACGGTAGTTATCTTCCAAGGCAAAGTCTTTCAAGAGTGTTTCCGCTTCATCAAGGTCGGCAGCCAAATAGCCCATATAGTCGGCATAGTTGTAATACGTGTGTCGCTCGTTGGCAAGGTCATGCACATAGGGGAGATACTTGTAGCTAGCGCTTTCATGCCCGGGTATCGGACCCCAAATACGGATTAAGTCGAAATGCAACCAAGCACGCAGAGCGAGGCACTCCCCTTTGAGGAGATTATAATCGCTCTCCAAGAGGAAGCTTTGCGACTCCAAATATTTCAAAATATTATTGACATTGGCAATCGAGATAAACTGATTCTTGAATGGATAGGAAAAAGGTTGCTGCCCCGCATCTTCATATTGATGATTACGAATTTTCTCTTCGTTGGAAGAAGCCGCCACCACCCATTGAGCTCCCATATGCTCGATAGTGGTAGTCATCAGCGGACCATTATGGTCGTAGTTAGTTCTTAATCCTGAATAGACGCCATAAAGCGCATCATAGAATCCCTGTTTAGTTTCAAACATTTCATCTTCCGACATCACCTCACTAGGCTGCACGGTGAGCCACTCGTTGCACGAGGAAAGCGTGAGCGAGCAGGCTATTAAAAGGTATATATATAATTTCTTCATGATAATAATCTTTTGCATTACAAACCAATAGATAAAGAGATGTCGTGTCGCCATGAGAATGGATAGTTCGTTCCTCTTTCTCGCTTGATGGTGGAGAAATAAAGTAAATCATTGGTGGCGTAAGAAATATTCAACCTTGAGATGTTGAGGTTTTTCTTCAGCCAATCACGAGGCACCATGTAATCGAGTGAAAACGTGTTGAGGCTCAAAGTTCTTTCGGTTTGCACAAAGCGTGTACTCATATAGGTGGGCGAAGTGTTGGTCAAACCTTTATATTGGGCAATATCGCCGGGGTTTTTCCATCGGTCGTTATACACCCGAGCATCCACGTTTTTGGTCAGGTCGGTGGTTTCTACTTTCGAGGCTAGTGTTGAGTTATACAAGCTTGCTCCCAATCGGAAGGAGAAACCGACGCTCATGCGGAGGTTGCGATAAGACACCGTAGAGCTCAAGCGACCGTTGATTTTAGGTTGCATCAATCCCACAGGGATTTTGTTGTATTTCGGATAGTCGAAAGTCATTTCGCCATCGGCATTGAGGAAGGCTTCACGCCCAGTCATCGGGTCGATGCCCAAGGAAGGCACTACATAGAGCGCATTCATAGATTCGCCCTCACGATATAGATAGACAGGGGCTAGGCTTGAAGAGTTTTCCTCGTTGGTTTGGTTGATGCTTTTCATGGCATCAGAAAGCTTCAAGAGTTTATTGCGGTTGTGCGCAATATTACCACGCAGCGACACCCCGGGGCGGTGGCGTGTTTGGTTGAGCACTTGCACCGACGCATTGACCTCAAACCCTTGGTTGAGCACATCACCCATGTTTTCGGTGTAGGTAACATAGCCATTCGATAGCGGTAAGTTCACCGAGGTAATCAAATCTTCGGTTTTCTTATAATAGTAGTTTCCACCGATCGAGAATTTGTTGTTCCAAAGGCTCATATCAAAACCAGTGTTGTGCTGATAGGTGGTTTGCCATTTGAGTTGGTCGTTTCCAATTCTTTTGATGCTTGTGCCAAGGTTGCCATCGTATCGGTCATCGCCTGTGAGGTATTCATAGGTGGTCATGGCATCATAGGGGCTGAATTGCAGCGAACCCGTAACCCCATAAGAATAGCGCAAACGGAGTTGTGAAATTGCTTGCAGATTATCTTTCACAAAGGCGGTGCGGTGAGCATTCCACCCCACCCCAATCGAATAGAAAGGAGCAAAACGACTTTCTTTTCCGAAAGAAGAAGCACCATCTAAGCGATAAGAAAGGTCGGCATAATAACGGTTGTCGTAGGTATAGTTTAAGTTGGAGGTAAACCCGATACTTCGAGTAGTACCCTCGCTACCATAGGGAGTTGTTCCGCTATATTGGCTACCCATCGAAATGAAGTCCATCTTGTCATTGGCAAATCCTGTAACAATCATACCATAGGACACCCGTTTAGATTCTCTCATGCTACTGTTAAGCCCCACAAATAAGCGGTGTTTTTCAGCAAACACTTTGCCATAGCTTAGGGTGAACTGACCGTTCATGGTGGAGGATTCCGAAGTGGAGAACACATATTTACCACGCAAGTTATCGGCTTTACCGATAAAGTCGGTGTGGTTGGGAGGTGTGAATTTATCTGAGGTTGAATTGTTTTTGGAGTATCCGAAACGAGCACTCACTTTAAGAGCCTCGGTAACCGTCCATTCCAATTGGAAGTTTTCGTTGATGTTGGTGTATCGCTTTTGGTCGTATCCACCCAACGAAGCATTATAAAGCGGGTTGTTGATTGCCGACATGATAGGGTCGCCCAATCCGAGTTGTTGGAGCAATTGCCCTTCTTCGTCATACTCTCTCCAATAAGGGTTGAGCGATGCATAGGAAGAGAAAGCCCCATATTGCGAGTTGTCCGACTGGTTAAAGCCGAGCGAAAGGATGTTGGTGAATTTGAGGTTTTCGTATAAATACGAGATATTCACCGACCCGTTGAAGTTGTCACGGATAGAGCCTTTCATAGCTCCTTGGGTGTTTCGATATTGGAAGTTCAAGCCATAGCGGAAGGCAGGATCTCCACCCGTAAGGCTCAAGCGGTGGCTTTGCCCCAATCCCACTTGCACAGGCTTCGAGAGCCAATAGGTGTCGGTGCCTTCGAGTACGGTTTTGAGTTTATCGTTGTAGGCTTTTTTGAGGGTGAGTTGTTCGGCATAGACATCCGACTCATACAAGCCCGCTTCTTTTTCGAGTGCTAGTTTTCCTGAGGCATCCATGAGGTTATAGCTCCGGAGGTCGGGCACTTCGATATTGAAACCACCTGTGTAGTTGATTTTGAGTTTTCCTGCTTTTGGTTTCACGGTAGTAAGAACAACGACCCCGTTTGCACCTTGCGAACCATAGATGGCAGTAGCGGAAGCATCTTTCAAGATAGTTACCGACTCGATTTCATCTTGGTTCAAGTCCATCATGCGTTGCAAGGAAATTTCAAAACCATCGAGGATGAAGAGAGGTGTGTTGAGGTTCACACGCTCATTGTCTTGGAGGTCTTCGAAATCATCGGTTACATATTGCGAGCTGGTGGAAGTGGTTGTTGTCGCCACACTCGAAGTACCACGGATATTGATTTCGGGCATTTTGTTGGGGTCGGAACCATTTTCTTCATCGAGCACAATATTGAAAGCAGGGTCGATATTGCTAATCGTGCTTAGCAGGTTGCGACTTTCAAAGTCTTCGAGTTCTGTTTTAGAAATGAAAGTGGCAGCACCCGTATAGCTCTCTTTGGCTTTATTGAAGATACCGGTTACTACCACGTCTTCGATTTCATGCACTTCAGGCTCTAGGGCGATGGTGAATTTCACTTCATCTTTCAATGGGATTAGTTTCGATTTATAGCCGACAAAAGAGATGGTCAGCGCATTGGCTTCCGCAGGGATGACCATATTAAACTTTCCTTTGGCATCGGTGATTGATGCTTTTATCTGCTTATTTTCTCGTTGCGCAATCACATAGACCCCGGGGATTGTTGCCCCCGTGCTATTGTCTTTCACCACCCCTGTGATGGTGCGCATCTCTGGCTTCTGAGGTTCTTCCGACTCGGGCTTAATCACCACGATATTATCGACAATCTCATAGCGCAACTTCGTGCCTTGAAGACATTGGTCGAGCACCTCGGTGAGTTTTCCTTCGATGTCGAGGCTGATGCTGCCTGCATCTTTAATCTCGCTTTCCTTGTAGATAAAGTCGATGTTGCTTTGCTTGCGAATTTGCTTCAACACCTCGCTCAACGAGCTTTGATTGCTGTTGATTTTCACGGTTTGTGTAGCATTGACTTCTTGGGCGAAAAGTGGCGAGATGCCGAGCATCAGCATCAAAATGCCGACACTAATTGCCAGCAATGCTTTTCGCAAGTGTGCTTGTACACAAACTGATGTAATTCCTACTTTTAATTTAGAATCCATACACTTGTTATATTAATTATTATACTTAGTTTATTTAAAGATTAGATTTCGACCATCCACACGGCACTGCACTTCCTCAAGGTTTTCCAAGGCGCGCAAGAAGGTCAGTATGTCGTCTTTTTTACGCAAACGACCGCTATATTGAATTGCTTTACACTCGTCATTCCCAAACTCCACTTGATAGTCATACCAGCGACAAAGCACCGTCAGGATATTTTCCAACGACTCATTTTCAAAATAATATTCACCTTGAGTCCATGCGGTATATTTGCTCACATCCACCGATTGGAGTGTGCTTTCCCGTGTGGTGAAGTTGTGCGTAAACTGCTGACCGGGCTTTACCGCTATCGCATTCGAGGATTCAGCAGTGCTCACACGTATTCCGCCCTCTTCGAGAGTTACCGCCACTTCCTGCTGCTCGTTGTAGGCATTGACGTTAAATCGAGTGCCTGTTACTCTAATGTCGATGCCTTTCACCTGGACGATGAAAGGTTTTTCGGCATTATGAGCCACATCGAGGAATATTTCGCCATGCTCCACCCATATTCTTCGCTCCTCGCCCTTGAAAGACGTGGGAAAGATGACTTTGGTGTCGGCATTAGCCTGAATTGTCGTGCCATCGGTCAAAGTCAAAGCATATGTTTTTGCCCGTGGAACAGTGAGCTTATTCAGCTCTAGTTCTGCGGTTTCTTCTTCCGAATGATTGTCGGTGAGGATGAGCTGCTCGTGGGTCTTAATGGCTTGAGCGCTTTCTAAATCAATGGCTTCCATCTCCGACAGTTGCTCCACCTCCACAATGCCGTGTTTTGTTTCGATGGTGATGACTGCTGAATGGTCGCTTACAATCAAGCTCGCTGTCTGTTCGGGCTCTGCTTCCACAGTTGTGTCATGAAAAAAGATGGAAAAAAGAAGCCCCAAAGCGATGAGTGCCGCTGCCGAATAATGAAAGATTGACTTCTTCCATAGGCGCTGGCGCTGAGCTTTTGCGCCTAGTGTTTTCCAAGCATTGTCAGCATCAATCTGATTATACACTGCCAATTCTTTGGCTCGATGATAGAGCTGGCAATATTGTTGATATTGCTGCTCGTGCGCATCGGCTTGCTTGCGCCAAGCCTTTAGCTCCTTCTTTTGAAGAGAAGTGATTTGCCGACGGTCTTCGGCTTGAATATATTTTAGTAAACGCTCCGGATTCATTATCTGATTTCTTTCTTTTAATCAGTATAACTCAAAAAAACAAAATAGGGTGATGGATTTTCTCGTTTTAGCGAAACTTTTTTGAAAATATCTTTCAATTATGTCAAAATAAGCAATATAGCAGTGCTATTTACAATGCGTCTAAGCGCAATTTGAGCGCTGTCGAACGTGCAAGCGCTCAAATTGTGGTGTATTTGAGCGCTGTCGAACATGCAAGCGCCCAAATTGTGGTGTATTTGAGCGCTGTCGAATGCGCAAGCGCCCAAATTGTGGTGTATTTGAGCGCTGTCGAATGCGCAAGCGCCCAAATTGTGGTGTATTATGAGCGCTGTCGAATGCGCAAGCGCCCAAATTGTGGTGTATTATGAGAGTGGAGCTTTTCAATCTTTTCAAAAATGTTTATCTTTGCCCTGTAAACTAATGCATCATGGACGATCAAAAGGACGTATATATCAATCCATTTACCGACTTTGGATTTAAGAAATTGTTTGGCGAAGAGCCTAACAAGAACCTTTTAATGGACTTTCTCAATGAGCTTCTTCGAGAGGAAAATGAGAAGATTACCTCGCTAAAATACCTCTCGACCGAGCGATTGGGGATTGTGGAAAATGAGCGCAAAGCGATGTTCGACCTTTATTGTGAGAATGAGCGGGGCGAGAAGTT
>JBKECD010000103.1:0-1995 GCA_047974225.1 Mangrovibacterium sp. | reverse complement strand
GCTATTCCGAGTGTCTGATTAGAGGATGTCTGTTTTTGGACACCCTCATGACACGCCCTTTGGGGCGCTGGGGCTCTCCTGATAACTATACGGATTTGGGTGGCAGAAATTCAGAAATTGAATAATCTTGAAGGTATTGAAATACTGGAAAAAGTGTTTTTCAAAACTTTGAAAGCTTCCGCTATTGCGTTGTAATTGTGGCAACATTTGCGTCCAAAAATTATCTACGTCCAAAAAGAGATTTAGAATTTCGGTATATTTTGTTGTTGTTTGGGCATGATGTAGCTCGGGCATGCTTGCAAAGAAATCACGCAAATCAAGAAAGGCTTGTCGGTTGTAATTCATGCCAATGCTGTTGTCGCCATCGAGCCACCGCTGAATGCTCGGACCAGTGCCAAAGGGCACTCGGTCGGACACCCTAGCAGAGGGATAGACACAAGTTTCGTGCAGCTCCGATAGCTTTCCCATATTTGTCAGTTTGTGTAAGAAATAAAAATCTTCGCCCGCTTGTCGGCGAGGCATGCCGCCTTGTTTTGCATAGGCATTGGCTCGGCAGGCAAAAGCCGACCCAATGGTGTGGATGGCATGGGGATAGCCTGTGAGTTGTAGTGAATTTTTGAAATCGTGCAGGTATTGTTCATAGCGCTGCATCCCTTCTTTTTGATGCACATTGTCGAGTTCGTCAATGCGGTGTTTGAAATCAATCGTGCAGCCTATGCTGTGTGGATTTTGCAGAAAATGCGTTTCGATTGCAGTTAGATAGTTGGGCTCAACGAGCGTGTCAGCATCAAGCGAAATGATAATTCCTTGGGGCTGATTGATGCTGTGATAGCGGTGAATGACTTCATCCATGCCCGCTTTTCGAGCCGAGCCGACACCTCGAAATTTATGCCGAAAGGGGGCGGGGTGAATGCTGTGGAGCTTGAATGGAGCTTGCTGATGGTTTTGTTTCCACTCTTCAAGCTGGTGCAGACTTCGTGCATTCTGCTTCAGCACTTCTGGCGGAGTGCCTTCGCTTTCATTCACCACCACAATCACTTCGACATCATGCTTTGTCATGTGGCATGCTGCCAAACTGTCGATGCACCGCAATAAATCAGGCTCGTTGTGGGCTGGAATGACCACGCTGAGGAATAAATCATCGCTAGGTTTTTCGGCAATGAATGGCTGTGTTTGGAGTGAAAGATATCGCTGCATAAGATTGGAGAAGCCCCCTCCATCTCCCCCGTACTTCGACTGCGTACTTCGGCTGCGCTCAGCAACCTCTCAGCAACCAAGGGGGAGGGTGAAAATACAAGAGGTTTGAGGCTTGAATTTTCTTTAATAAACAAAAAACTCCGATGAAAGTCGGAGTTTTTTGGTGTTATTTGAACGTTGAGATTACTTCTTTTCAGGAGTATATTCGTCGTTCATAATTTTTAAAATATCAGCCGTAACATTCAGAGCGCCATCGGCAGCCAGCAGGCTATTGGCAGAAATGATATAGGTGAATTTCTTCTCTTTGTTGTATTTTTCGATGGTCGTCATCACCTTTTCAATCACTTGATTGGTGTTTTTATTCTGCATTTCCGCCAATTTGTTTGAAAGCTCTTGGTCGAGTTGAATTAATTCTTCTTGCTCACTAGCCAATTGGTTGCGCTCTTGAATGGCTCGTTCTTCGGTGAGGAATCCTCCGCGCTGCACTTTTTCCTGAAAGCGAGCGGCTTTAGTTTCCCATGCGCTTCGTTTTTTGGCATACTCATCGGTGTAGCTTGCTTGATTTTTAGTAAACTCCTCGTGGAGGGCAAGAGAAAGTTCATAGTGCATCAAGATGGAATCAACATTTACATAAGCCATCGTAAGTTCAGTTGATGAGGCGTGATTGTCTGAGCCCGTGTTGCCTGATTTGTTGCTTGTGAAATGGAGTATGAACAGCGCAGCAATTGCGACGGCAAACACAAGGTTGATGATTAAATTCTTCTTCATGTTTCAATAAGTTGGTTAAGGTTGCCCGAG
>JBKECD010000069.1:0-7229 GCA_047974225.1 Mangrovibacterium sp. | reverse complement strand
TTCTTCTGCTTGGCAGTGGCACTGCTCACGCATCAGATGGGCATCTCCCTTGCCTTCGGAGCATTCTTGGCAGGGCTGATGATTTCCGACTCTGATTATAGCCACAATGCTTTCTCCGACCTCATGCCTTTTAAAGATATTTTCACTAGCTTCTTCTTCGTCAGCATCGGCATGCTTTTCGATGTGAGCTATGTGTTTCACCACACGTGGCTCGTTTTCGGCTTGGTGATTGCCGTCATTCTGATTAAAGCGTTCGTGGCTGGAGCAACAGCAGTGCTGCTCGGACACACCTTTCGTGGTGCAGTCATGGTGGGGCTTGCGCTCTGTCAAGTGGGGGAGTTTTCGTTCATCTTGGCAAAGTCGGGCATTCGTTTCGAGTTGATTACCGAAGAACACTATCAGCTATTCTTAGCTGTGGCTATTATTTCCATGTCGGTTAGCCCACTGCTCATCATGAGTTCGCAGCGAGTAGCTTCGGCGCTGCTAAAGCTGCCGCTTCCGAAGTGGCTAGTCGATGGTTTCTTCCCGCTCCCCGAAGTGGAGATGCCCGACTTGCAGAAGCACTTAGTGATTATTGGCAAAGACTCACGCGCTCGCGCGGTGGGCATGATGGCGAGCCATCTCGACATGCCCTTTGTGTCGGTGGTGATGGACCCCGTGATTGCCGATGAGCTGAACAAGGGTGGAGAAATGGCTGTCTATGGCGATGCCGTAAACGAACCCGTGCTCGAAAAGGCACACGTGGATACTGCCGACATCGTGGTGGTGTCGGTGGGCAATCGGATTGCTGCCATGCGCATCATTGAAACCGTTCGCCACATGAACCCCCACGCCGAAATCATCGTGCGCACCAAGAGTGTCTTCGACATTGAAGAACTCTATAAACTCGGTGCAAACGAAGTGATTCCCGAGGAATTTGAAACCGCCATTGCCATCTTTGAGCAGGTGATGAAGAAACGCCTCGTTCCGCAGCGTGAAATCAACAACTTCCTGAGCAAGATCCGAGGCTATCACTATGGATTGATGATGAAAGACAACCGCAGTGAGGAATCACTTAAGCTTTTCAATGAACTGCCCAACCTCAATATCATGGCGATTAAGGTGAAGACAGGCGCGCCAGTGGTTGCTCAAAGTCTAGCCGAATTGAACCTCCGCAAAAACTATGGCATCACACTGATTGCTATATTACGTGGTGCGCACCTGATGGAGCACCCTTCAGCCGATTTCACCTTTCAAGATGAAGACTTGGTTTACATCATGGGCAATTGCGACACTCTGGCAGATTCCTCGAATTTGTTTTATGGAGAAGGTGAATGAAAATGTAATTAAAATGTAATTGCTTTGTAATCATCTTGTAATAATATCGTCATTTATTTGCAATGTCAAAAGAGAACAAATAAATTTCAAACGATATGAAAGCATTAGTATTAAACGTAGCCTTGCTACTTGCCGCATTTGGAGCAAATGCCGCCAATGAAGTGAAAAATGAAAAGTCAGAAGAAACAAAATCAAGCACAGCAGTGGTGATGGAAGTTTCAGGTGTAGTGATTGACCATGAGACCCAAGAAGCACTCGTGGGCGTGAAAGTGGAATTAGAAGGCACCGACAAAGTCGCCTACACTGATTTCGATGGCAACTACTCTTTTGGTGAAATGAAAGTTGGTGATTATAAGGTGGTAGCATCTTATGTGTCCTATGAAAGCGCAACAGTGAAAGCAGATGCCAATAAGTCAATCAGCTTAAAATCGGCTGAGTAATCCATCCGCCAATCAAATAAATAGCTGATAATATCCAGGTCGTATCTGATGAAGATGCGACCTGTTTAATTTCATGTTCATAATAATTAACTGAAAATGTAATCGTTTTTCCTTGGTCTTAACCTAGGATTAACATAGCTTTGTCTTGTTGAATCAATTAAAAATAGAAATCATGAAGAAAATATTATTCTTATTAGCAGTAATCTGCTGGGCTGGCATATCAACTGCGCAAGCGCAAATGGTGGAGGAAAAAGAAGGCGTGTATTATTGGGACAATAAGCCCTATACTGGCATGTATATCGGGACTTACGAAAATGGCAACACCAAATTCAGCATCTACCTTAAAAACGGATTGAAGGACGGCGAAATGCGCTTCTTCTATAATGATGGCACGCTCAAAGAAGTGCGTCATTATGCTAAAGGCGAGAAAGATGGCGAGTGGCTTTCCTATAATGAAAAAGGAGTAAAAGTGGGCTTAGCAAACTACACCAATGGCGCGAAAGATGGCGATTGGAAAGTGTGGAGCGACAAAGGCACATTGGTCTATGAAATGATTTATGCCAAGGGCGAGCGCACGGGCAAATGGAATCGCTATAACGAAAAAGGCGAGCTAATATCTAGCCGGGAGTTTTAATCAGCATGATAATTTAAAAAAATCCCCCTTGTCAAATGACGAGGGGGATTTTTTTATTGCGCTTTGCAGAATGATTATACTGCGAAATGCACACATCCAACTATTGGGAGTCTCACTCTCAAGTTAGAAAGACTTCGACAAGGCACAATTTCCATCCAATGCGCAATTCACAATTGATTTATTTCCTCTTCAGAAAGACCTGAATATTTCATAATCATCTCCATTGTCATGCCATCGACTTTCATATTTTGCGCCATCTCCAGCTTTCCTTCCGCTCGACCTTGTTCAATTCCTTCCGCTCGACCATCGGCGTGGGCAGTGTTTACCTGATTGATCACATCACGATATTGCTTCAAACTAACCTGATACCAATGATTTTCATCCACTGTAAACTTCGCCAATTCGGCAGATTCAAAAAACTGAATGAAGATTTTCTCCCGCAAACTCTCTGGAATGCGGTCGAGACGACTAAGGTTACGAATGACATAGAGCCACTTATCGAAACGCGTTTCTAGCTCGTCGATGCCTTTCTTAAACTTCGGCATTTCGAGGTAGATATATTGCAACTTATCAGAAAACACCTTATTGGTGGCATCGTTTTTCAACTTCACCCGATGACAATAGGCAGGATCATTTTTATATTCCTCAAAGACAAAATCAAGAATCGCAATCATGTAAACTTTATTCAGCTTGAAATCCCAATTATTGCGTTTCCCTTGTTCCACAATGGGGTGTGCCGAATAAAAAATGGTGCGATCTTTAAAGTTCGCTTGCTTCGATTTCTGCATTTCCACAATGAACTTCTCGCCCCGCTCATTCTCACAATAAAGGTCAAACATCGCCTTGCGCTCATGCTCCACAATCCCCAAACGCTCCGTCGGAAGATATGTTATCTCTTTGATGACCTCGCCTTCCTCGCGAAGCAACTCATTGAGAAAGTCAATAAGAAGATTCTTGTTTGGATCTTCGCCAAACAATTTCTTAAATCCATAATCAGTGAATGGATTGACATAGATATCTCTTTTCTCCTCCATAATGGTTTCTATTTATTGACACAAAGATAAAAAAACAATTAGAAATTTAATTCTGAGGAGTATATTTTTGGTAGGTCAAACATTTGCCCTGATTTTTTTTGAGCGTTGTTGCAAGCTAAAATTTGCAGGAGTAAGCATAATCAACTAACTTCACCCGCTATAAAAAAGACCGCATGAAAGAAGAATTTCTACATTTCCTATGGAAACATAAACTCTATGACCAGCAAGCCATGTGCACCCAATCGGGGAAAACATTACAAGTGATTTCCCCTGGATTTCAAAATAATGATGCCGGACCTGACTTCACCAATGCGCGCATCATAATTGACGAAACAGTGTGGGTGGGCAATGTCGAAATTCACCTCAAAGCTTCCGATTGGAAACGACATCGGCATCATGAAGACAAAGCCTATGACTCTGTCATCTTGCATGTGGTGGCGGAAGACGACCTTGCAGTGCAATCCACCGAAGGCGAAGCCATCGAGACTTTTTGCATGAGCTATTCGCCCATATTGGCGAATAATTATCGCAGCTTGCTGCAAAACGATCAAAGCATTCGCTGTGAGCGAAAAATAAAGTTACTGCCCTCAATCAACATTCAATTCTGGCTCAATCGCCTAATCGTGGAGCGCTTAGAGCAAAAAACAGAACTGATAAAAACCGACTTGGAGCGAAGTACTAACAATTGGAATGAGGTCTTTTATTGGTTTTTGGCGAAAAGTTTTGGCTTTAAAGTCAATGCCTTGCCCTTCGAACTGCTCGCAAAGGCTCTCCCCTTAAAAATATTAGCCAAGCATCAAGAGAATATTTTTCAGCTCGAAGCTTTGCTTTTTGGCACTGCGGGCTTGCTCCATCACCCGAAAGTGGCAAGCGATGACTATTTGGAAAAACTTCGCAAGGAGTATGCTTTCTTACAGCAAAAATATCAGCTCAAGCCACTGCAAGCTCATCTATGGAAATTTGCACGCATGCGCCCCTTAAGTTTTCCTACCGTGCGTTTGGCGCAATTTGCCAAGCTCATTCATCAATCCTACGCCCTATTTTCTAAAGTCATTGAAATAGATGACTTGATTATATTGCGAAAATTACTCGCCGTGCAGACGTCCGACTATTGGGAAACGCACTTTCAATTTGGGAACGCTTCGGCAAGACACATCAAAAATCTAGGTGTCAATTCCATCAATGGCTTGCTCATCAACACCATTGTGCCATTTCTCTTTGTCTATGGCATGGCGCAAGACGACGATAAACTCAAAGAACGAGCCATGCGTTTCCTCGAAGAGTTGCCTGCCGAACAAAACAGCATCATCAGCGACTGGTCGCTCGCAGGAATTGCCCCCAGCTCCGCACTGCAATCTCAAGCTTTATTGCAATTGCATAAGGTCTATTGCTTACCCAAGCGCTGCTTGCAGTGTGCAATTGGAACAGGAATCGTGTTGAAGAACAACAATGCGCAAGAAGCGACATAAAAACAGCCCTACTCCGTAAAATACTTCTTTGCCAAAATGTGTAGGTTAGCTCCTGTTACCCTACCCGCTAGGGGTGATATCTTTGTAGTAAAAAATCAGGGGCGCACCTTGCAGTGCTCCCCCTAGAAAAAAATCATGCGAAAGATTCTTTTTCCTACCTTCTCTCAGTAGGTATATGGCATGATAAACATGCTTCTCTTCATTATTCCGCTGGTGGGAACGTTTGATCCTTCCAATTCGTTGCAGTTACATTGAGTGTAAGCTCTCTGCTTCCTGCATAATCCTTCATGGTCGATCCTTTGGTGATCAAGTTATTGTCATCAATCTTCCAATAGGTAACTAATCCTTGGCTGCCTGCATCAACCTTGTACATATTGTTTTTGATTTCAGAAGCTGTTCGAGTGGTATCCCAAAAACGGAACTCACACATAGATCCTGCATTGCCTGTGGCTAGTTTAAATGCTCGCCAATTCAAAGGTGTGCCTGATTTTTTATTCTCAATAGTATGAGTTTGCTCGCCATTCTCATAAAGATACAAATTCGCACCATCACAAGTAATAGCAATATGCGACCATTTTTCTGCTACATGCACACCTGTTTTACCATAGAGATAAGATGTATGTTCAGCCGAAGACCCAAAGAATTTCACCGAAAACTGATTATTTTCAGTTCCTGTATCGCCAAAGCGAGCAAAAATTGCTGGTGATCCTGTCTCATCATCTAGTCGCAACACGTGTTTATTGCTTACAAAAGACTCACAATACACCAAAAATTCTACTGTCCAATTTGTCATGTTATCGGTCAATTCATCGCCATCGGCTACCGTGTGGATGTAAGTAGGAGATGCTCCTGTGCCTCCTGATGGTGTAAACAACACTTTGGTGTCAAATTCGGTTATTGGATCTGTTGTTGCTTCTTTTTCACAGATAATCACCATATAGTTGTATTCTTCCGAAACATCAGCTCCTGTGGCTGATGCTATTTTCACTGGGATAGCATAAGTATCTGCGGTTAAAGTGGCATCAAAAGCATTAATCGTAATATTTATCGCTGCCGATGATGTACTTCCTGCTGAAATAGTACTGTTTGTCGCACTCATGCTATAATAGCTGCTAGGAAGCAATGTATATGAAGTGCTATTAGCGGTGTTGTAATCGGTAAGTACTTGCTCTGCATTCGAAAGCTGTGCCACTACTTCACTTTCTGCTGCCACATCTAAAGCAAGAGAAACAGACGTTGATGCACCAGTATCTGTTACGGTTACTGTTTTTGATTTTGATGTCTGTGCTTCGCTAAAGAACACCACACTTGGGTCGGTTGGAGCTTTCCAATCACAAACAAACACCATATAGTTATACTCTTCTGAAACATCGGCTCCTGTGGCTGATGCTATTTTCACTGGAATAGCATAAGTATTCGCTGCATTTAGACTTGCATCAAAAGCATTAATGGTGATATTCACCGCATCCGATGTTGTCTTTCCTGCGGTGATACTGCATGTGGCACTCATGCTATAATAAGTGCTTGGCAGTAATGTATGTGAAGTGCTATTGGAGGTGTTGAAATCGGTAAGCACTTGTTCTGCATTAGAAAGTTGTGCCACCACTTCTTCTTTCGCTACCACATCCAGACTAAGGGTGAAACTTGCCGTTGCGCCTGTTTCTGTTACCGTTACGGTTTTAGAGCTTGACGCCTTTCCTTCGCTAAAAAATACTACACTTGGATCGGGAGCTACATAATCCCATTCACAGATAATCACCATGTAGTTGTAATCTTCTGAAACATCAGCTCCCGATGCCGATGCTATTTTTACAGGTATCGCATATTGTGTGGTGGGGTCAAGATTTTCTGCATCAAAAGCATTAATCGTGATATTCACCGCTTCCGATGCTGACTCTCCAACAGCGATCTTACACTGTGTTGCACTCATGCTGTAATAGCTGCTGGGTAGAGCCTCATAGCTTGTGCTATTGGCGGTGTTGTAATCAGTAAGCACCTGCGCTGCATTCGAAAGGTTCACCACCACTTCTTTTTCCGCTTCTTTTTCCAAGCCCAAGCTTACACTCGCTGTTGCTCCATTTTCGGTAAGCTCTACTGTTTTAGAAACCGAGGTTTGAGCCTCTTCAATAAATACTACATTAGGCAAAGCTTCAATAGTTTCATCTTCACACGCCACAAATAAAGTCATTAAGCTTAAAAATAGACTTGCACTAAATAATCTACATTTTCTCATAAATCTAAGTTTTTAAAATTAATTATTCTATGCACGATAAATAACGTGCTTATTATTGTCATTCTATTTCACAAAAAAAATCAGGGGCATACCTTGCGATAC
>JBKECD010000092.1:0-3627 GCA_047974225.1 Mangrovibacterium sp. | reverse complement strand
GTGAAGTGGTAGTTTGATGTAGTCATTCTTTATTCTTTTTCAACAATGATAACCTCCTATCCATTATCATTTAATCCATAAATACAAACTCTCTAAAATTTTCTCTGTCGATAATCCTGCTTTCGGCTTGATATGCTTCAACGAAGGTTTTGGGCAAGCTTGTCGTTTTCTTTTTATTCCATTTAAACTCATAGCCTGTGATCTTGTCGGCATTCACTTCCACAAAATCCACTTCTTGCTGCTGTTTGGTGCGCCAGAAATATGATTGAGCCAAACTTTGCTTATATTCAAGTTGCTTCATTCGCTCTGAAATCAAGAAATTTTCCCACAAAGCTCCTTTGTCGGCTCGCATTTCTATTGGGTTGAAATTGCCGACAATCATGTTTCGCACCCCGTTATCATAGAAATATATTTTCTTGTTGGTCTTGATTTCATTACGGAGGTTTCGACTGAAACTACCCAATTTGAAAATCACATATCCTTTTTGCAAGATGTCGATATACTTACTGATGGTGTTCTTATCTACATTGATGAGCTGAGCCAATTCAGAATAATTCACCTCACTCCCCACCTGATGCGCCAATGCTTGAACTAACTTTTCTAGCACTTCGGGCTTCCGAATATCAGCATAGGCGAGAATATCTTTATACAAATAACTTTCCACGAGGTTTCTCAAAATGTCCACCTCGTCGCCTGCATGATTTAACACATCGGGATAGAATCCATAGCGCAAACGGTCCTCCAGCTGTTGCTCGGCTTTCAAATAGCCCTGATGGTTTTCAAATTCTTCCCACGAAATCGGATACAGCTGATATTCCCACTTCCTGCCGGTCAATGGTTCATTTATTTTTTGCGTAAGGTCGAATGACGAAGAACCGCTAGTAAACAACTGCACATCTTTAAACCTGTCAATGATGATTTTCATCGTAAGTCCGATTCCTTCGATACGTTGCGCTTCATCGATGAATACATATTTGTATTGCCCAAGTATAGATCGAATCTGCTCTGTATTAGGCATATTGAGCAGTTCTCGCACCTGAGGATCATCGCCATCGAGCAATAAATACTCTTGCTCCGCTAAAAGCGACTCCACCAAGGTGGTTTTCCCCACTTGTCGAGGACCAATCAAGACAATTGCCTTGCCTGTTCCCATCCTTGACGCCATCTTTTCTTTTAAATATCTCGCATACATATCCGTCTATTTTCACACAAAGTTATAACTTTTGGTGAATATAATCACCAAAAGTTATAACTTTGTGTGAAAATCTATTCCCCCAACCACACTTTCATCGCCACTTTATTCCGCTCATTTCCGATTTGCTTTGCTTCGGAAGTGTAGAGGAACTCAAGCTCTGCGGCATAGGCAGTCATGATTTTATTGCGTACCATCTTCATGGTGGAGTTGAGTTGTTGGTTTTGCTCGCTGAAAGCTTCAGGGAGAATCGCAACAGTGCTCGGCAACCAGCGTTCGGGGAATTGCCCCTCAAATGCACCTCCTCGCTTATATTGATTGATTTCTGCCTGAATGATTTCGAGGGCTTTTTCCACTCCTTGCTCACTCGCAGGCTCGATGCTGAGTTGCTTCAATTTGCGAACAATCGCTTCTTTGTTTGGCACAACGAAACCACAAGTGTAGGGGTCTTGATTATTGTGGAGCATGCATTGGTCGATGACTGACGATTGGTCAACCATCGCTTCTTCAATCCCTTCGGGACTGAACTTTTCGCCATCGGCACCGATGAGCAAACTCTTAAAACGACCCAACACATAGAGGAAGCCATCGGCATCCATATAGCCCATGTCGCCGGTGTGCAGCCACTCCTCTTCGATGGTGGATTGCGTAGCTTCTTCGTTTCGCCAATAACCGAGCATCACATTGTCGCCCTTGATACAGATTTCGCCTTTCTCGCCCGTGGGCAAAGCTTTATTATCTGCATTGCGGATTTCCAGCTCCATATAATCCACGAGCTTGCCCGATGAACCAAACTTAATGGCGTGCAAGGCATTTGATGAAATAACAGGCGACGCTTCCGACAAGCCATAGCCTTGACACATCGGAATGCCAATGGCATAGAAGAAGCGTTGCAGCTCGGTGTCGAGCAGTGCGCCCCCACCGATGAACATTTTCAGATTGCCGCCAAAGTTTTCACGGATTTTGGAGAATAATATCTTATCGTAGAGTTTCACCATCGGCTTATAAACCGCTCGCCACCCCTGACCACGATTATATCCATCGCCTTGATATTTATAAGCGATGTTTAATGCGTGCTTGAAAAGCTTTTCTGTCGCCGCACCTTTGGCTCGAATGCCCGATTCAATTCCCTTGCGGAAGTTTTTCGCAATGGTGGGCACGCTCATCAGCATGTCAGGTTTCAATTCCGTGATGTTCTTAGGAATGTTTTTGAGCGTTTCCATCGGCGTGCGTCCGTTTTCGAGCGAACCCACGCTTGCGCCATAATACATGAAGCAATAAAGACAGGCGGTGTGCGCAAAGGAGTGATCCCAAGGCAAGAAAGCGAGGGTTTTCCATGTAGGCGTGATGCTCATAAGCGTGGCTGATTGGCGCACATTGCCGGCATAGTTTCGATGCGAAAGCATCACCCCTTTCGGGTCGGCTGTTGTGCCCGAGGTGTAAGAAATATTTGCCACATCATCGGGCTGCACACTTTTATAGGTATCTACCAATCGCTGAGGGTTGTCTTGATTGGCAAGCTTGCCCCGCTCCACGAGTTCTGCATAAGTAAAGTCGCCTGCTTGCGGATTCTTTGGTTCATCGAGGTAAATCACACCGAGCAATTCGGGCAATTCGGCACGGATGAGCTGAATCTTTTCTTCCTGCCCAGCCGACACGATGATGTATTTTGCGCCGGAATGGTTCAATCGGAATTTCATTTCCATGGCTGGGTCGAGCTTAATGGAAAGCGGCACATTGATGGCTCCAGCATAGAGCATGGCGAGTTCCGAGATAATCCACTGATTGCGCCCTTCCGCCACTAAGCCGATGCGGTCGCCTTTCTCCACGCCAATATCTTGCAGTCCGGCGGCGAGGTGCATCACTTGCTTTCGAGTTTCAGCATAGGTGGTGGGTTGAAATTCGCCATCGTGTTTTTCCCACAGATAGGGGTTATTGCTAAATTTAGCAACGCTCGTTTCAAAGAGGTCGATTATTGTTTTCATTGGTTTTTGATATTAGCCCTCCAGCTCCCAAAGGGGAGAGGCAAAGACTCTGGGTTTATTTTCATTCTGAATTTCCCCAAAAATAGCACATAAAATTGATTTTCGGGGTACTCGAAACAAATAACGCTCATTAATTCATATATTTGCTCCCCTAATTCGACGACTTATGATTTATTTTCCTCACGCCAAGATTAACCTTGGACTGCTTGTAACCGCTAAGCGAGCTGACAATTATCACAACATCGAAACCATATTTTATCCTGTCGGCATGCAAGATGTGCTGGAGTTTGTGGTGAGCGATGAATTTCAATTTACCCTTTCAGGCATTCCCATCGAGCATGACATTGACGACAATATCGTGGTGAAAGCCTATCGCCTGCTGCAAGCGGGCTATGATTTGCCTCCCTTGCACATTCACCTGCACAAGAACATCCCTTCTGGAGCTGGATT
>JBKECD010000042.1:0-2295 GCA_047974225.1 Mangrovibacterium sp. | reverse complement strand
GAATATATTTCACCAGAGATGGTGCCCGACATGCCGGGGAAAAAGAACTCGATAGTGGATGTGCGCTGCAAGGACAAGAACGGACGGCAATTTCTAGTGGAGATGCAAATTCACTGGGTTCCATGGTTTAAGGAGCGTATGTTGTTGAATGCCACTAAGGCCTATTCTAGTCAGCTAAAGAAAGGGGAAGGTTACGATAAATTATACCCAGTGTATGCCCTAGGATTAATCAATGATATTTACCTGCCTAACACGGAAGAATGCTATCATCGTCATGTGATTATGAACCCCGACGCACCCGATGAAACGATGAACGGGATGGAGTTTGTGATGGTGGAGCTTCCCAAATTCAAACCGGAGACTTACTCGCAAAAGCGTATGGCAGTTCTTTGGCTGCGTTTTCTCACCGAGGTAAAGGATGACATGGAAGTAGTCCCCGCAGGTTTGGAAGAAAACCCCGAAATCCGAGATGCTTTATCGCTTATTCAACGCTCGCAATATTCTGAAAGTCAGATGTCTCACTATGAGGAATTTTGGGATATCATCAGCAACGAAGTAACCGCCCAAAATGTAGCAAAAAGAGAGCTCGAAGAAAATCATGCAAAAGGAGTGATCGAAGGAATGGAAAAAGGAAGAGAAAAAGGGAGAGCAGAAGGGAGAGCAGAAGGACGGGCAGAAGGCGAAGCGATAGGGGTAGAGAAAGGAAAGAAGGAGACTGCCCGAAATCTATTAAGCATAGGCGCTTCTATTGAAGTGATTCAGGTAGCCACAGGTCTTTCTGCAGAAGAGATAAATCAATTGTCAATAGATAATTAGGGATTGCGTGGGGTTAAAATAATTCTGCATGGCACAACGCTGATTAGGCGTGGGGTAGAGCCGCATTGCATGCGGCTTTTTTGCATGCGTGTTTATTCGTTTCTGCAAAAATAGAAAGTTTAAAAGTGATTTATCTGCGATAAACATCGCTTCTTTCTAAAGAATACCCTATCTTTGTGGCATCGTTGTGGATAGATTTGGGATTGATTGCAACCACGATAAAAAATGCTAAAGCAATCGAAGCACCATTGCGCCGCAATGATGTGTTTCTATATCCCTCCTTATTCCACTCTATTTTTATTAATGCTTCGCTGCGGGTGAAATTTCCTTCGGCGTAAAACTTTTAAAAACATGAGTTACTTATTTACCAGTGAATCGGTGTCGGAAGGACACCCCGACAAGGTGGCAGACCAAATCTCGGATGCCTTATTAGATGAATTTTTAGCCTTCGACAAAAACTCGAAAGTAGCTGCCGAAACCCTCGTAACCACTGGGCAAGTGATTATTGCGGGCGAGGTGAAGTCAAACGCCTATGTTGATGTGCAAGAAACAGCACGTCGAGTGATTAACCGCATCGGATATACTAAAGCCGAATATCGCTTCGATGGCAATTCCTGCGGGGTGCTTTCGGCTTTGCATGAGCAAAGTGCCGACATCAACCGTGGGGTGGACAAGGCCGACCGCATGGATCAAGGTGCTGGCGACCAAGGCATGATGTTTGGATATGCCTCGCGCGAAACCGACCACTACATGCCGCTTTCCCTCGAACTTTCACACCGCATCTTGATGGTGCTGGCGGAAATCCGTCGCGAAGGAACGCAGATGACTTACCTCCGTCCAGACTCGAAATCGCAGGTTACTATCGAATACAACGACGACAACACCCCCAAGCGAATCGAAGCCATTGTGGTTTCCACGCAGCACGATGAGTTTGACGCCGATGAACCCATGCTCGCCAAAATCAAAGAGGATGTCATACATATATTAATACCTCGTGTGATTGCGCAGCTCCCCGAGCGGGTGCAAGCGCTCTTTGGCGAAGATATTAAATATCATGTCAATCCAACCGGTAAATTTGTGATTGGCGGTCCTCATGGCGACACAGGCTTGACCGGTCGCAAAATCATTGTGGACACCTATGGCGGCAAGGGAGCGCATGGTGGCGGTGCATTCTCGGGAAAAGACCCTTCAAAGGTCGATCGCTCGGCAGCCTATGCGGCACGTCATATCGCCAAAAACTTGGTGGCAGCTGGTGTGGCTGATGAAGTGTTGGTGCAATTGGCGTATGCCATTGGCGTGGCGCAGCCCGTGGGCGTGTTTGTGAACACCTATGGCACTTCGCATGTGTCGGCACACGATGGCGAGATTGCGAAAATCGTGGCGGAATTGTTCGACTTGCGTCCTGCTGCCATCGAAGAACGCTTGAAGCTCCGCAACCCGATTTACGAAGAAACGGCAGCCTATGGGCACATGGGGCGT
>JBKECD010000006.1:0-9031 GCA_047974225.1 Mangrovibacterium sp. | reverse complement strand
GATTTGGCAAGCTTTCTTTTCAACACTCGCCTTGACTTGGCGCAGCAAGACGAACAGCTAGTGAAATTTCAGCAATTGCTCAAGCAAGATGACGAGCTGATTGCTTTGCGAACGTCCATCTTGAAAGCAGCCGATAGTCAGCTGGCAAATGGTGTGATTAGCACTCACGAATACATTCAGAAGCTCAATGCTGAGCAAGACGCACAAGAGCAACGCAGCCTGCATGAAATACAATTATTACAAGCGCAGATTCAGCGAAAGTTTTTAGTGGCTGGTCATTAGGGATTAGCTGTTTTCAATATTAATAAATAAACCCAGTGCCTTTACCCCTCCCCCTCGGGGAGGTTGGGAGGGGCTTAAATAATACATATGAAAAAGTTATCAATAGCCATAGCAATGACTGCCCTGTGCAGCGCATGTGGCAGTTCGGATTTTGAGGCTTCGGGCTATTTTGAAGCCGATGAAGTGATGGTGTCAGCTCAGCAAAATGGCGTGCTGTTGCAATATGAGGTGCAAGAAGGCACGACCCTCACGCAGGGGCAAAGCGTGGGGCAGATTGATGTCGCTCTCCTTCAACTGCAAAAGGAACAAACTGAAGCGAGCTTGGCATCGCTCGATGAAAAGATTTATAATCCTGAAACACAAGCCGAGCTGGTGCGCCGACAAATAACAGTGCAAGAACTTCAGCTCAAGCAGCTCAACCGTGAATTGCTTCGCACCGAAAAGCTGCTCGATTCCGAAGCCGCCACCATCAAGCAGCACGATGACCTCAAAGCCTCGATGGAGCAGCTCGCTTCGCAAATTGAAGTGAGCAAGCAGCAATTGAAGTTGAACACTTACAATAGTAACGCTCAAAACCGCAGCATCCTCAGCGAAAAGGCAGCTTTGGAAAAGGCGGTTGCTCGATTCCAAGAGGAGATTAATCGTGCCACTATCAGCAATCCGATTGAAGGCACCGTGCTGGTGAACTATGCGCTAGCTGGCGAGATGCAGACAATCGGCAAGCCGCTCTATAAGATTGCGGATGTTTCGACGCTCGAACTTCGGGCTTATCTGACAGGAGCACAATTGGCAAGCATCAAGCTGGGTGATGAAGTGTCGGTGCGCATTGATTCCGCAGAAAAGGACTATAAATATTATAGCGGTGAAGTCAGTTGGATTTCAGCCAAAGCGGAGTTTTCGCCTAAAAACATTCCCACCAAAGATGAACGCGCCAATCTGGTGTATGCCTTCAAGGTGCGTGTGAAAAATGATGGGCGTTTGAAAATTGGAATGTATGGGGAAGTGGAGTTAGCCCCCTCCAACTAAAGCCCCTCCTAGCCTCCCCAAGGGGAGGGACTAAAACCACAAATATGCAGTAAATAGATATAAATGAATAAACCTAGTGCCTTTAACCCCTCCCCCAAGGGGGAGGTTGGGAGGGGGCTTTAGATAGAGGGGGCTTTATGATTACACTAAACAACATATCGAAATCTTATGGTGAGGTTGAAGCGGTGAAAAACGTTTCCTTTGAGGTGAAGCGTGGCGAACTCTTCGGCTTGATTGGTCCCGATGGGGCAGGGAAGACGAGCATCTTCCGCATCCTCACCACCTTGCTTTTGGCGGATAGCGGTTCGGCTTCGATTGAGGGGCTTGATGTGGTGAATGACTATCAGGCAATCCGCAATATCTTGGGCTATATGCCCGGGCGGTTCTCACTCTATCAAGATTTGAGCATCGAGGAAAATTTGAAATTCTTCGCCACGGTGTTTGGCACAACGGTGGAGGAAAACATGGAGCTGATTCGTGAGATTTATGTACAGATTGAGCCTTTCAAGAAGCGGCGAGCAGGGAAACTCTCTGGCGGAATGAAGCAGAAGCTGGCACTCTGCTGTGCGCTGATTCACCAGCCCAAAGTGCTCTTCCTCGACGAGCCGACCACGGGCGTTGATGCCGTTTCGCGCAAAGAGTTTTGGGAAATGCTCCAACGATTGAAGTCGAAGGGCATCACCATCGTGGTTTCCACGCCCTATATGGATGAAGCGAAGCTCTGCGACCGCATCGCCTTGATTCAAAAGGGCGAAATCCTAGCGATTGACACGCCAAGTAATATCGTGGCAAGTTTTCCGAAGAAGCTCTTTGCCGTGAAAGCCGATGATATTTATGAGCTATTGAAATGCTTGCGCCAAGATTCAGCTGTGGAAAGCTGCCACGCCTTTGGCGAATGGGTGCACATCACATTGAAAGATGAAGGCGAAGAAGAGGAGTTGAAACAAATATTGGGGAAATACCAACTCAGCGGATTGGAGTTCAAACGAATTGACGCTAATATTGAAGATTGTTTCATAAGAAACAGCCCCCTCCAACTCCCCCTTGGGGGAGAGAAGTCCCACCCAGTGCCTTTACCCTCCCCCAAGGGGGAGTTGGAGGGGGCTCATATCATCTGCAACAAGCTCAGCAAGCACTTCGGTGATTTTAAAGCCGTGGATGAAATCTCCTTTGCGGTGAAGAAAGGCGAGATATTTGGATTCCTCGGGGCGAATGGTGCTGGCAAGACCACCGCCATGCGGATGCTGTGCGGATTGTCCTATCCCACTTCGGGCGAAGCCTCGATTGCGGGCTTCGATGTTTACACGCAACAGGAGGAAATCAAGAAGCATATCGGATATATGAGTCAGAAGTTTTCGCTTTATGACCAGCTGACTATCCTCGAAAACATTGAGTTTTATGGTGGCATCTATGGTGTGCCGAAAGCGGAAATCAAAACACGTGGAGCAGAATTGGTGCGCTCGCTCGGCTTGGAAAAAGAAGCTGATAAGTTGGTGGAATCGCTCCCTTTGGGTTGGAAACAGAAGCTGGCGTTTTCGGTGGCAATCTTCCATCGTCCTTCGATTGTGTTTCTCGATGAACCCACGGGAGGCGTTGACCCACTCACTCGGCGGCAGTTTTGGGACATGATTTACGAAGCAGCTTATCAAGGCATCACGGTGTTCGTAACCACGCACTACATGGACGAAGCCGAATATTGCGACCGCATCTCCATCATGGTCGATGGCAAGGTGAAAGCCCTCGATTCGCCTGCGGAACTGAAACAAAAATATCAAAGTGAAACAATGGAGGAAGTGTTTTTGAAGATAGTAGCAGCCCCCTCCATCTCCCCCGAGGGGGAGGGTAGAACCATAGCCCCTCCTAAGCTCCCCAAAGGGGAGGGACTAGAACCACAAATATAGAACCATGAAAAGTAACAAACCCAGTGTCTTTAACCCCTCCCCCAAGGGGGAGGTTGGGAGGGGGCTAGCCTTCATACAAAAGGAGTTTTATCATGTCTTTCGTGATAAACGCACGCTGCTCATTCTTTTCGGGCTGCCGGTGATTCAGATTCTCCTCTTCGGCTTCGCTCTCAATAGCGAGGTGAAGAACATCGGCATCAGCGTGTGGAACAATGCGCAAGATGTGCCCTCGGAGCAAATCACAGCGAAGCTGGCTTCGAGCAGCTATTTTAATATGCAAGCTCCCTCGCACAGCTATGCCGAGATTGAAGACCGATTCCGCACAGGCGAAATCAAGTGTGCATTGGTTTTTCCGCCCAACTTTGGAGCGGATATCCTTCGTGCCGAAGGTGCGAAGATTCAGCTCATTGCCGATGCGTCCGACCCCAACACCGCCACCACGCTCACCAACTATGTCAATCAGCTGGTGTCGAGCTATCTCCAAGAGCAATTCCCCAATCAGCACGCCCGTTTTCAGATTGTCCCACAGGTGAAGATGCTTTACAACGAAGAGCTGAACGGTTCGTTGAACTTCATTCCGGGGGTGATTGCGCTCATCTTTATGATTGTCTGCACCGCCCTCACCGCCGTGTCGATTGTGCGTGAAAAGGAATTGGGCACGATGGAGATTCTGCTCGTGTCGCCTTTCAAACCCATCTTGGTGTTGGTGGCAAAGGCAATTCCCTTTTTGATTCTCTCGCTGATAAACTTCATCATCATCTTGGTGCTTTCGGTCTATCTGCTCGATGTGGAAATCAAAGGCAGCTTGCTGCTCATCTTCTTTGAAAGCTTGCTGTTCATCATCACTTGTTTGTCGCTTGGGCTGCTGATTTCCAACATCACCGAGTCGCAGCAAGCCGCCATGCTTTTCTCGATGATGGGCATGATGCTGCCTACATTGTTGCTCACCGGCTTCATGTTTCCGCTCGAAAATATGCCGAAGTTCTTTCAAGTGATTTCCCACATTGTGCCTTCGAGATACTATTATTATATCATCAAGGCGGTCATGCTCAAAGGGCTTGGCTTTGCCTATGTGTGGAAAGAAACGCTGGTGCTCATCGGCATGGTGGTGCTGTTGCTCGGCATTTCGGTGAAGAAATTTAATGTAAGGCTTTAGCTGCGCTGCGTGGGCTTCGCCGCATAGTCAGCACAGCTAAAGCGCCGCAGGCAAAGCGCAAAGCCACGCGCCGTAGGCAAAGCAAAAAAGCAAAAAAATGAACAAACTATACTTTATCCTCCGCAAAGAATTTCGCCTTATCTTCCGCGACAAAACCATTTTGGCGATGATGTTTGCTGTGCCAATCATGCAGCTCATCATCTTGCCCTTTGCTGCCGACTTTGAGGTGAAGCACATCAATCTGAGCTATGTTGATCACGACCATAGTCCGTATAGCGATCAACTGCGCAACAAGATTGAGCTCTCTGGCTATTTCAATCTCGTGGAGACCACCACGAGTTTTGACGAAGCGATGCAGTCGATTGAATATGGTCGGTCGGACTTGTTGATAGAGATTCCGCCCCATTTCGAGCGCACTTTAGTGCGTGAGGGAGCGGAAGAAATCAATGTGTCGATTGATGCTATCAATGGCACGAAGTCGCAAATTGGGGGCGTCTATCTGATGGCGGTGCTGCAAGAGTTCAATCAGGGCATCAACATTCGTTACAAATCTGGCGAGATGTTTTCAGCGAGTGCGCCCATTTCGGTGGAGGCGGTGAATTGGTATAACCCACGAGGGGAATATAAATACTTCATGGTGCCGGGCATCTTGGTGCTGCTGCTCACCTTGATTGGCGGCTTCATGTCGGCACTCAACATTGTGCGCGAGAAAGAAATCGGCACGATTGAGCAGATAAATGTCAGTCCGATTCGCAAGTGGGAGTTCATTCTTGGCAAACTTATTCCGTTTTGGGTGGTGGGCTTGATTGTCTTCACCGTGGGCTTGGTGGTGATGTACATTATTTATGGCATCTTTCCGCAGGGAAGCTTGCTCACCCTTTATGTATTTGCAGCTATGTATTTGGTGGCGTTGCTCGGCTTCGGACTGCTTGTTTCCACCTTTGCCGACAGTCAGTTGCAAGCCATGTTCATTGCCTTTTTCTTCATAATGATTTTCATCTTGATGAGCGGCTTTTTCACCAGCATTGACAGCATGCCACGTTGGGCATGGTGGATTTCGCAATGTACACCAGTAACGCACTTCATCAAAGTGGTTCGGCTGATTGTGTTGAAAGGAGCAGCGTTTGCCCACGTGTGGCGCGAGTTTGTCTACTTGATCGGCTTCGCCATTGTGCTCAATGGAGCAGCGATTTGGAACTATCGGAAGACAAGCTAGGGGCAAAAAGAAAGCCCACCGAATGGTGGGCTTCAAAGCCTTCAAGAATATATCTAAGATCGATTCTTTGCTTTAGGACTAGTCTCTTGGACGAGCTTCGTTTACATTCAAAGCTCTACCTTTGACTTCTTTTCCGTTTAATGCTTCGATTGCAGCTTTTGCGTCTGCATCGTTATCCATTTCCACGAAACCGAAACCACGACTTCTTCTAGACTCTTTGTCAACAATGATTCTTGCTGAGCTCACCTCTCCGTAGTTAGCGAAAAGGTCTTCCAATTCCTCATTGCTCACAGCAAAAGGAATGTTTGAAACATAAATGTTCATCACTAATAAAAAAAATAAAATCACGCTGCACTATTGCAACTGCGACAAAGGAAATGCTTTTTTTTGACTTACACGCATAAATTCCTTTTTTTTAATCGTTTATTATTCAAAATAATTCACTTCACTGATTTAGCACCTATTTTAGGGCGTTTCATGCAGCTTTGCTTTCTGTTCATACTTCCGAAACCAACTTCTGATTTTCATTTTGATGACTCCCCAGAAAGCTTCGTTAAAAATTCCGCCACTCATTTTCGATGTTCCCTCTTGTCGGTCGGTGAAGATGATCGGCACTTCCACCAGATTAAATCCGTGCATCTGGGCGGTAAACTTCATTTCGATTTGGAAACCATAGCCCCGCAGCTTGATGCCCTCAAGGTCGATTACTTCGAGCACCTCTCGGCGGAAGCATTTGAAACCAGCGGTGCAGTCCATGATTTTCATGCCCGTGATGATACGCACATACATGGAGGCGAAATACGACATGAGCACCCTGCCCAAGGGCCAGTTGATGACATTAATTCCTCGGATATATCGGGAGCCGATTGCCACATCAGCACCATCATTTTCGCAGGCTTGGAGCAACTTTTCCAAGTCATTGGGGTTGTGTGAGAAATCGCAGTCCATCTCAAAGATATAGTCAGCCCCATGCTTTAGCGCCCACTCAAATCCTGCCAGATAGGCTTTCCCCAGTCCTTGCTTGCCGGCACGCTCAAGGATGTGCAGGCGATTGGGAAATTGCAGCATGAGCGATTTCACAATTCCAGCCGTGCCATCGGGCGAGTTGTCATCAATGATGAGCACTTCAAATTGCGAGGGCAACGCCATCACGGTGTGAATCATGCGTTCGACATTTTCTCTTTCGTTGTAGGTCGGGATAGTAACTAGTTTGATAGCCATGAATTATTCGTTAGCAATTTCTAGGGCGAAAATACATATAATATTCCTTAGTCCTTGCCCTAGAGGGCAAAAAAAACGAGCAACCCTTTCGAGTTGCTCGTAATTCGTAATTGCTAATTCGTAATTGAATCTACATCATGCCGCCCATGCCGCCGCCCATTGGGGGCATTGCTGGGGCGTTTTCTTCTTTTTCATTCACCAACACACATTCGGTGGTGAGGAGCATGCCCGCAATTGAAGCCGCATTTTCGAGAGCCACACGAGTTACTTTCGCAGGGTCAATCACACCTGTTTCCATCAGATTTTGATATTCATCGGTGCGAGCATTATATCCGAAGTCGCCTTCGCCTTCACGCACTTTTTGCACCACCACAGCACCCTCTTTTCCAGCATTAGCCACAATCTGACGCAAAGGTTCTTCAATCGCACGGCGCACGATTTCAATACCTGTTGTTTCGTCTTCATTGTCGCCAGTCATGCCTTCGAGCGCATCAATCGCGCGGATATACATCACACCGCCGCCAGGCACAATACCCTCTTCCACCGCTGCACGAGTGGAGCAAAGCGCATCATCCACACGGTCTTTTTTCTCTTTCATTTCCACTTCGGAAGCTGCACCCACATAGAGCACCGCCACACCACCAGCCAATTTTGCTAGGCGTTCTTGCAGTTTTTCTTTGTCGTAGTCAGATGTTGAAGTTTCGATTTGCGCTTTAATCATGTTCACACGAGCATCAATTTCCGATTGCTCGCCAGCACCAGCCACGATGGTGGTGTTTTCTTTATCGACAGCCACCTTTTCGGCACGTCCGAGATGTTCCAAAGTAACATCGCTCAACTGCATGCCCACTTCTTCTGAAACCACCACGCCACCAGTGAGGGTTGCGATATCTTGCAACATTTCTTTTCTTCTATCGCCAAAACCGGGAGCTTTCACAGCACACACTTTGAGCGAGCCACGAAGGCGGTTCACCACCAAAGTTGCCAACGCTTCGCCATCGACATCCTCAGCGATAATCATCAGTGGGCGACCAGTCTGCGCTGTTTGCTCGAGCACCGGAAGGAGGTCTTTCATAGTGCTGATTTTCTTGTCGTGAATCAAGATGAAAGGATTGTCGAGGTCGGCATTCATCTTCTCGGTGTTGGTTACGAAGTAAGGCGAAATATAGCCACGGTCGAATTGCATACCTTCCACCACATCCACATAAGTTTCTGTTCCTTTGGCTTCTTCCACGGTGATTACCCCCTCGGTTTTCACTTTCTCCATTGCTTCTGCAATTAGCGAACCGATTTGGTCGTCGCCATTAGCCGAAACTTTCGCCACTTGCTTGATTTTGTTGAAATCATCGCCCACATTTTGAGCTGTTGATTTGATGCAGTCCACCACTTTGCCCACAGCCTTGTCGATACCACGTTTCAAGTCCATCGGATTTGCGCCTGCGGTTACGTTTTTCAAGCCCACTTGCACAATTGCTTGCGCCAGCACAGTTGCAGTAGTCGTTCCATCACCGGCATCATCGCCCGTTTTGCTTGCCACTTCTTTCACCATTTGCGCCCCGATATTTTCATAAGGGTCAGCCAATTCGATTTCTTTCGCCACCGACACACCATCTTTAGTGATATGGGGTGCGCCAAAAGATTTTTCGATTACCACATTGCGACCTTTTGGTCCAAGGGTTACTTTCACAGCGTCAGCCAATGCGTCAACGCCTTTTTTCAAGCCCTCACGAGCCTCTGTATTGAATTTGATTTGTTTTGCCATTTTTTGAATGTTTATTGCCGTTGGCGTTTATTTTGCCGTTGGCGTTTATCGCTTCGCTGTTTATTGGTGTTTATCCCTAACAACTAATATATAGTACATCTGTTTGCGAGAGCAACAAGTAATCGGTGCCGTCGATGTTGAGTTCGGTGCCGCCATATCTGCCATAGAACACGGTGTCGCCAACGGCGATTTCCATCGGTTCGTCTTTTTTTGCTGCGCCCACGAGCACCACTTTGCCTGCTAAGGGTTTTTCTTTTGCTGAATCGGGGATGATGATTCCGCTTGCGGTTTTGGTTTCCGCTGCCTGTGGCAAGACTAATATCTTACCTGCAAGGATTTTTCCAGTTAAATTTGCCATTTTGATGTATGTATTTAAATTATTTTCCGTGATAGCCTTAGCGAAAAGCATGCCAAAAAGTAATCTAGAGGCATACGCTGACAAATTGGCAATCCTACTGACAAATATT
>JBKECD010000190.1:0-2146 GCA_047974225.1 Mangrovibacterium sp. | reverse complement strand
GTTTCGCAATTTCGTCTGCCGAAAGACATTCGGCAATGAGCAGAATCACATCGGCACCGTGCGCTTTGGC
Source organism: Mangrovibacterium sp. (assembly GCA_047974225.1). Lineage (GTDB taxonomy): Bacteria > Bacteroidota > Bacteroidia > Bacteroidales > Prolixibacteraceae > JBKEDC01. Next base: position 2,076 of record JBKECD010000190.1, on the reverse strand, counting down.
TTCGATGATTTGATATTCATCGAGCATGAAGTCTTTGCGCAAGATGGGCGTGTGCTTGGCGGCAAAGCGAGCCTTGGCGAGGTTCTCAATTGTGCCACCGAAGAACTTCTCATCGGTGAGCACCGAGATGCCGCTCGCTCCAGCCGCCACATAGCCAGCCACCACTTCGGTTACTTCTGCCGTGTCGTTGATTAAGCCTTTCGAGGGCGAAGCGGTTTTATATTCCGCAATGATGCCGCTTGCGCCATCTGCTAGCAAGGCGGCTTTCAGCGAATTTGTTTTTCTTCCGAAGAAAGGCGATTGCTGCAAATCTGCTATGCTGATAAGCTCTTTCGAGCGCGCAATTTCTTTCCTTTTATTATCGGTGATTTGTTTTAATATACTCATGATTTACTTCATTGATTGTTCAAAGGTTTTAAATGCTCGTCCGCTTTCGAGCGATTCCCTCGCTTCTGCCACGCAATCCACAAGCGATTGTGTGGGCTTATATAATTGTATCGCCAGCCCAGCATTGGCGAGCACCACGCTGCGTTGCGCTTCGGTGCATTCGTTCTTCAAGACGTTGAGAAATATCTTCGCCGCATCGTCCACTGATTCGCCACTGCTGAGCGATTCGGGCTGCAAGGTGGGCAAGCCGAAGTCGGAGGGCTGAAGCACTTCAAGGTGATTGCCCGTGCCAATGAGTGTTTCATCGGTGAGCGACACTTCATCATAGCCATCGGTGGCATTGACGGTGAAGAATTGCAAAGGCTCATCTTTGAGCAACTCATTATAGAGCTTCATAATCGGATAGCCGTTGCAGCCAATCAGCTGTCGATTCGGACGAGAAGGGTTGATGACCGGTCCCATGAAGTTGAAGAGTGTGCGCACACGAAGAGCCTTGCGCACAGCCGCCACATGCTTCATGGCAGGGTGAAAGAGTGGCGCATGCAAGAAGCAGATGCCTGCTTTATCGAGCTTGCGACGCAAATCGTCGGCATCGTTGGTGAACTGATAGCCGTAGTGTTCAAACACGTTTGACGCACCACTCACGGAAGACAGTCCATAGTTGCCATGCTTCGCCACCTGATAGCCAGCACCCGCAACCACAAAACAGCTAGTGGTCGATATATTAAAGGTATTCTTACCATCGCCACCCGTGCCCACCACGTCGATGGTGTCGAAATCAGAGAAGTCAACCGCCACACATTTATCGAGGAGCGCACGACGAAATCCTCGAAACTCTGTAACGCTCACCGCACGCATATTATAGGCAGTAAGAAAAGCCGAAATCTCGGCATCCGAAAGGCTTCCGCTCATAATCCGCAGGAAACTCTCATAGGCTTGCTCCTCGCTAAGCTCTAGTCCGGTGAATAATTGTTCTAGTATTGTTTTCATATCTTTTTTAGTTCTCGAGTGCTCAAGTTCTCGAGTTGCTTCGCCATTCACCGTCAGGTTACTTAGGCACTTAGGCACTCGAGTACTTAGGTACTTTTATTTCAAATAATATCCGCCCGTCTTCTTTGAACCTCTAAACTCAACAATTCCATTCTTTTTGAGCTTGCGGAGATAACGTTCAACAGTAGATAAACCTTTATTCATTCGATTTGATATTTCAGTAGCATTCAGCCCCTGAATATTCATTAGAATATCAATCAGTTCTTTTAATCCCTCACTTAATCCCTCACTTAATCCCTTATCTATAAGGGGATAAATTTTCTTTATCTTATTTTCAGCGTCTTGTGAAACATTTAATCCCTCATTTAATCCCTCACTTGCTTCATTGTTTGGGTGAAAAATAGGATGAATAGGCAGTGTGGTGATGAAGTAGCTATAGTTATCATCCTCGCGCTCATCTTTGCTTGGCTGAACAGAACTTGCATATTTGCGAATATAGTATTGATGTTTCTTTTCCTTCGCTGTGATATTTTCTGGCACTTCATAAGGGCGGTTCATTCCTGCGGGCACCCACATCACAAGAAGATTCTGCTTATCAACGGTCTCGATGCTAATTTTAGGAGCATAATACGGTTTTAGCAGATTATTAAAACCAATCATTTCCTTTTGTATGTCGTCTAATTCTTCTGTAGGAATCCC
>JBKECD010000056.1:0-70614 GCA_047974225.1 Mangrovibacterium sp. | reverse complement strand
ACATTAAATTTGGAGATAGATTTGAACTGGACCTGTAAGAACCAATTTCTAATAGCAAAGGTAAGACGCATTTTGCTTCTGTCAAGGGTATATGAACGACCTGCCGCAGGCGCAACACAGGTCGCCCTTGACAAAAACAAAATACGTACTTATTCAGCTTTTAGAAATTGGTTCAAACAAAAAATGTATATATTTGAAACCGTAAAGAAATACAGCTAGACAGAGTTGAGAAAACACTCCCTTCAAGAAGATTGCAGGGAAGGGGGGTAATTCTTGATTTTGAAAGAATTACATCTGGCAGGAAACTTCTACTTATCCCCAAACGACTAATTTTTAGAACTTCTCTTTAGTTTAAAAGCGATTTGCATGGGGAAATTTTGTTTTTTATCACAGTACCTGAAAGGCAGACAAATTTCAATTCTCAAAACCCCTTTTCTAATTCATGTTGCTGCCAACATGGGAATTGATGCTTATGATAGCTTCCATTTTGCAATCAATGCGATGATTGCAAATCAAAATATGTTGATAAAAAGGAGAAGGGGGAAGAGGAAGTAAATATGTTAAAATGCGGGCGTTTATTTTGTAATTTTTTGAAAGTTATTACTTTTGCTTTCAATATGCTGAAAGCTAGTGAAGATTTACGCCTAGTTAAAATAGAAGAAAGGTGTATTTAAGATATATAGTATAGCAAAAAGATAGATTTTTTCAATAATTAATATACGAAACTTAAATTTATGAAGAAAAGTAGGGAGCTATTCCGTCCAGATGATGGATTATTGAAAAACCACAGGATTATTAAAGTGGTTTTTATGGCGATGCTGCTGTTGTGGCACCTGCCAGTTGTTCAGGCGCAGCCAAAGGCCGAAAGCCATGTGGTCAAAGGTCGGGTAACCGATGAAACAGGACAGTCAATCCCCGGGGTGAATGTCATTGTGCAAGAGCTGCAAAATGGAGTAATCACCGATGCCAATGGATATTACACCATTGTGCTTCCGAGTTCAACAATAACACTGACCTACACTTTTATTGGCTATGAGAAACAATCCGTAAAAGTGAATGGTCGCAGTGAAATCAATGTGCAGTTAGTAACCGAAGTGAGCCAATTGGGCGACGTGGTTGTTACAGGTTATTTCAAGCAGACCAAAGAAAGCTTTACAGGGGCTGCGGTAACGATATCTTCGGCAGAATTGATGCAGGCGAACAATCAAAATATTCTCCAAGCCATTGGATTGGTTGATCCTTCGTTTATGCAAGTGGAGAATATTGCCGATGGGTCGAACCCCAATGTGATGCCCGACTTCCAAATTCGTGGTGCTGCCACTATTGATATGCAGTCGGAATATGATGGCAATCCCAACATGCCTACTTTCATTTTGGATGGTTTTGAGGTGAGTTCTGAAAAGGTATTCGACCTTGACCCCTACCGTGTGCGCTCGGTAACTATTCTGAAAGATGCTGCGGCAACTGCCATTTATGGCTCGCGGGCAGCCAATGGGGTAGTGGTTATTGAAACTAATGCGCCAAAGGATGGAAAAATCGAAGTGAGCTATAATGGTGATTTCACTTTCACAGGAGCCGACTTGAGCGACTATGATTTGCTGAATGCACGCGAGAAACTCGATGTGGAAGTGGCAGCGGGCTTATATGCCACAAGCGGGGTGATGTCGAATGTGGAAAGTATCACCGAGCGATACAACGATAAATTGAAGTTGGTGCAACAAGGCTATAATACTTATTGGTTGAATAAGCCAGTAGAAAAACTCTCAATGAGCAGCAAACACTCGCTTTTGCTCGAAGGAGGTAGCAATGAAATCCGCTATGCGATTGATTTGAATTATAACGGTCAGAATGGCGTGATGAAAGAATCGGGGCGTGATCGCTTGGGTGTAGGTGTCAAACTACAATACACCTATAAAAATCTTATTTTGAAAAATAAGCTCACCTACGACTATGTGAATGCCTACAACTCGCCTTATGGCTCGTTTAGCACCTATGCCAAGTTGAACCCGTATTATCGCTATCAAGATGATGATGGAAAATACTTGTATGTGTTGGAAACAACCTCTAGCGGTAGCTCGGTGTTCAACCCTCTATACAATACCACGCTCAACATGATTGACGAGAATGGCTATGACAACTTAATCGATAACTTCGATTTGGATTGGCGTTTGAATGATGAGTTCCGTATTAAAGGTTCTTTCTCGGTGAATAAAAGCATCAGCTCTTCCGATGCGTTCAAATCGGGAAATCACACTTCTTTTGCGAGTGTAAGCGACTTCAATAAAAAGGGGAGCTATCAAGCTACTCGTGGTGAATCACTCAGCTGGACATCAAACTTGGTACTCAACTATTTCAAGCAAGCCAATAAGCATGTGATTAATGCCAATGCGATCTATAACATCAATGAAACTAAGCGTGAAGGTTTCACCATCAAGGCGGAAGGTTTCCCTAATGATGATATGGACAATATCGACTTCGCTATTCAATATGACTCTAGTAGCGGTCCTTCAGGATATGAATACACCAGTCGCTTGATGGGCTTCTCGGGAAATGCTAACTATAGCTACGACAACCGTTTCTTGGCGGACGTTTCGGGTCGTATGGATGGTTCTTCGGCTTTCGGTTCCGATAAGCGTTGGGCGCCTTTCTGGGCGTTGGGTGCTGGTTGGAACATGCACAATGAAAGCTTCATGAAGCAACTAAGCTTTATTGATAGATTTAAAATTAGAGGTTCTTATGGTTCGACGGGTAGTGTGAACTACGACCCCTACCAATCTATGATGATGTATAAATATCGCACCGATGCTATTCACCACTTTGAAACAGGGGCTGTGTTGATGGGATTAGGCAACGACCAACTCTCTTGGCAACAAACACTCAAGCGAAATATCGGTCTTGACTTTGAAATGTTTAAGAAAAAGTTCTCGGGAAATATCAACTATTATAGTGATTTGTCGAAAAATCTTTTGACCGATATCGACCTTGCTCCATCGCTTGGTTTCACCACCTATAAGGAAAACCTAGGGGAATCGAAAAACCAAGGTCTGGAAATGACATTGCGCTACAACATCATGAAGCAAAAAGATGGGGTCAATTGGTCGGTGCATGCAAGCCTTGTGCGCAACCAAAACACTCTGCTCAAGCTTTCTGACTCCTTGAAAGGTTTCAATGAAAGTCAAGATGAAGAAATGGATCAAAATACCGAAGAAGCCACAACTCCACGTGTGCGCTATGTGGAGGGTCAATCCATGACTGCCATCTGGGCAAATAAATCTTTAGGCATCGACCCTGCCACAGGGAAAGAGGTTTTTGTAACTAAAGACGGCGGAACCGACCTCGTGTGGAGTACTGACAATATCATGATTTGTGGAGATACTAACCCTGAGTTCTACGGAACGTTCGGCACGAACTTCAGCTATAAAGGTTTCATGATGAACATGATTTTCAGATATAGCTATGGTGGGCAAACATACAACAGTACATTGGTGAGTCGGGTGGAAAACGCCGATCCTGAATACAACGTGGACAGAAGATTCCTAGAGGCTAGATGGCAAACTCCTGGTGATATCACTTTCTATAAAGATATCAAAGATGAAACCTACACCAAGGCTACTTCTCGTTTTATCCAAGATTATAGCTATTTGCAACTCGCAAGCGTGAACGCAAGCTATGAATTTGACAAGCGGATTGCAGAAAAAGTGGGCATGAAACGATTGAAAATGACTTTCTATATGAGTGATATTTTCCGCCTTTCTACGGTGAAACAAGAGCGTGGTACGAGCTATCCTTTCTCAAGAAGTTTCTCAGTGGGTATTCAAGGAAGATTTTAATTTTAAAATAGAGACAGATGAAAAAATATTATATATACCTATTACTGATAGTCGCTATTCCTGTGCTTTCCTCGTGTAGCGATTGGTTTGATGTAAGCCCTAAGTCGCAGGTGAAAGCCGATGACTTATTTGAAACAGAAGAGGGATTCAAGCGTGCGCTTATTGGTGTTTACACCCTGATGGCGGATAATAACGCCTATGGCAGAAATGGCACGATGACATTCATGGAGGTGCTCAGTGGTGCTTATACTAGTCCGCTTGAAAACACATCCAACACATTCAACAAAGCAGCTAAATATGATTATACTGTTACTGCCAACGAAACAATCCTAAAAAACCTCTGGTCAACAAGCTATAACACGATTGCTAACGCCAATAATATCCTAGACAATATTGATGAACGCCAAGAGATGTTTACCAATTCATACTACGAGATAATTAAAGGTGAAGCACTCGGACTACGTGCTTATTTGCACTTTGACTTACTTCGCAATTTCGCTCCCGCTCCAGTGGCTTTTGGCTTGGATGCTTATGCGATTCCTTATGTGGATCATATCACAACCGTTCCTTTCAAGCAATCAACGGTGGGTGAAGTCTTGGAGCGTGTGATTGAAGATTTGGAAGATGCAAAAGAGATTTTGAAAGATTGCGACCCTATTGGACCAGCTTTCGAGAGCTATGAGGAAAACCTCTATGGAAATACCTCTATCGATCAGGCTATTTCTAATGAAAGCTTTCTCTTGTATCGCCAAGAGCGCATGAACTATTATGCCGTGGTTGCCACGTTGGCACGTGTCTATATGTATCGTGGGGAAGCTGGCGACATGGAAGAGGCTTTGGCTTGTGCCAATGAGGTGATTGATGCCCAAAAGGTGAAACTTAAAACAGCTGCGGTGATTGATGCTGCTGCTGCCGAAGGAATAGTAATGAACCACATGGCGCAAGAGTATATCTTCTCTTTGTTTAAGAGAAACCTTTCCGCAGCGGTCAATACTACTTATTTCTATATCAACACCACCACCTACAACAACAACTTACTTGAAGTGAATGAAACAGCAAGAGCAGAATATTTTGAAACTGATCTTTATGGGGTGGCAGACGTGAGATACAACCGCCTGTTTGGGGTCAATGTGGATGGAATTTCATACTACTTGAAAAAATATAACTTCAGCTCCAACAATGTGAAGCGTGTGCCGATGATTAAAATCTCTGAAATGTATCTGATAGCTGCCGAAGCTTCAGAATCAATCGACTATTTGAAATTACTTCAACGATCAAGAGGACTAAAAACTGGGGAGTCAACAATCACCCTGCGTGAAGAGCTTGATAAAGAATATCGCAAAGAGTTCCTCGGTGAAGGGCAGATGTTTTATTATTTCAAACGACATAATCAGCTGGTCAATGACGAAATGAAAAGTACCTCTAGCTTTGTATTCCCAATACCAGATACCGAAGAAGAATTAGGTCTAATCAATTAAAAAAAGGACAGTTATGAAGAAGTATATATTTATTATATTGGCGTTGTTTCTTGCCAGTTGCCAAGAGTCGGAACTGACAAGCTTCAATGAGCCTGATGCTATCTATTTCCAATTGATAGAAACGGACTATAGTAGTTCTTATCAGTATTGGGATGATTGGTTGGATTCAGAAGAGGATTATGTGGTGTGTGATTTTGGAGGTTTGCCCGCCTCATCAATCGAGAAAGACACCCTTTGGGTGCAAGTGAATGTCTTGGGGCGAGAGTCGGCAAGTGATCGAGTGTTTGATGTTGTTTATGATGATTTCAACTCAACAGCGGAAGAAGGAGTGCACTTTGAAGCTCTCAAAGATGATTACTTCATGCCCAAAGATACGGTATTCACCAAAATTCCATTCGTGATTTACAACACGGATGATTTAGGGAGTTCTCCAATTATCTTAGCTGCTGAATTGAAAGCTAATGAGAATTTTGAATTGGGATTGACAGGCAGAACAAATGTGCGTGTCATGATATACAGTACGCTCACTAAACCTACAATTTGGGCTGCTTATTATGAAAGTTACTTTGGAGCATATTCAGAGGTGAAATATAAGATTTTGATTGATCTTAATCAAGGTAAGTTGTTGGCTAACGATTGGACAGATGTAGAGCCTGCTCGTGTGGAGTTGGGTGTTAATAGCTATCCGTTGTATTTAGCAAACACCTTGAAACCTGCCATGAATAAATACTTAAAGGAAAACGAGGTGTATGATGAAAATGGTAATCTCATTGAACCCGTTTCATAGGGATTTGAAAATGCTTAAATGATAAGATAAATGAAAAAGATATTTTTATATATGACGGCAGTAGCTCTCACCGTGGGAGCCTGCACCGAAGATAAGGGAACTTATGACTACACCGATCTGAATGAGGTGAAAATTCTTGGCATGGAAGATGCTTATGAGGCCAAGAGTGGTGAAGCTTTTACCATTACTCCAGAGCTTGACTATCCAGCCACAATCACCGAATCAGAAATGGAGTTTTTGTGGTATGCCTATTTGGAAACCGACCTGAAAAGTGGTGTCGATACCCTTTCTTTTGAACGTGATTTGGACATTGATTCACTAACTCTAGGCTCAAATGACTATACTTTAGTGTATAAAGTCTTTGACACCAAAACAGGAATTTACTATAAGCACACATCAAATTTAGATGTGTCGGGCTTTGCCGATGGTCTGCATGTGTTGAGTAATAAGGCTGGCAACGCACAGGTGTCTATCTTGCGTGGCGTGGGCGAAGGTTTGAGTGATTTCAATGCCTATGCTGATGCTAATGATGGCGCAGTGGCGGGAGCTAAACCTGTGGCTATTCAGGGGGTGAAAAAATATATGGTACGAACAACCGACCCTGTGCGCATGGCAATTGTGTGTAATGATGCAACAATGGGTGTCTATGCAAATATCAACGACTTCAAAAAAACAACTACCCTTGCGGCTATTACTCAATTTACAAACCCTATGCTTCCTCCTCCTACAGGTATGTCATCGGTAGTTGGCTTTATGGCAATGCCTAATGCTTCAAGTGGTTGTTTGGGGATTTTCTTGAGCGCTCCTATGATGGGACTAAATGCGTTTATAGGAGGCGTTCCTATTCAGCCAGATGAAATCCCACTAAGAATAGTTGATAATATCGAAGGTAATTATGGAGGCTCGCTAACGGGTGGTGTAAATACCGCTGGATTTAGTCCGAATTTTCAAGTGGCTTATGGAAGCGGAGGAGGACAGGCTATGTTCTACAGTATGAGCACTAGAGGTTTTTATCTAACTACAAGTACTTCTACGGATAAGATCAACGCCATTATTGCCGATGAAGAAGCGACAGAAGAGCCTGTTTTCGATGTTACCAACACAGGCTTAGATGTGATTTATGGCAAGAAAGTAGATGTGTATAGCATGGGCGTATTTAAAGACCCTTCGGATGCTACTAAGAAATATATCCTAGCTTTGTCGGGCATTGTGCCAGCCATGAAATTTGAGATTGAAGGCGAAAACATGGGTGTTGCCACACATTTTGAGTTTATGAATGCGAAGCAAATCATGTATTACGCCTATGAGAATAAGATTTATACTTATGACCTCACCGCTAAGCGTGTGAAATATACCTATGAACTTCCCGAAGGAGCTTTGGTAGATAAGATTGAAATGTCTGCCGATGATGAGTCTCTTTTCGTAGGCTTTAGCGATGGTACAACAACCGCCAATACAGGCAGTGTGCATGTCCTAGAGCTCGACCTCGATGGCGAGATTCTCAGTGTGAAAGAAGAATACAACAATAAGTTTGGTAAGATTGTAGATTTCTTTGAAAACTAATAGAACTTGATTTTTAATAATAAAGGGGGATTGGGAGTTGTTGCTCCCAATCCCTTTTTGAGCGAAATATAATATATGAATATGAATATGAAGAGAATAATAACAGCCTTAATGTGTGCTGTACTATTGGTGTCTTGTGTGTCAAAAGACGAACGCATGGCAACTATTAAAGGACAGTTTACAGGAGATGCTTCAAATGTGGAGCTTCACCTTTCCAAAGTGGAGCATGGGAAACGTGTGAAAGTGGCATCAACCACGTTGAGTAAGGACGGCTATTTCGGTTTTATCTATCCGATTGATGAGCCAGGTATTTACGTGGTGAACACTACGAATAGTGCAACCAAACGCCCTGCTATTCAAGACCATCATTTGAAACGCTTCTATCTGGAGCCCGGCACAGAAATAACCATCAACATGGATGCGGGAAGCTATGAGCTGATCGACACCAATAGCGATAAAAATAAACTACTTTCGCTATGGAATATGCACATCGACACGGTTTTCACCTATTCGCATGGCTTTATGTATGCCCGAACTACCTATAAGGATTTTTATCCTTTATTGCCTAGATACGTCGCTCAAGCCGAGCAGTTCAGCAGTACGGTTTCAAGTGGCGATGCTTCTTTCGATGAATTGATGAAGTTGATGATTGATGTTGATATCACTACGGCAGCACTGCGATTTATTCAAACACCAAGAACCGAGCATGCCAAGCGTGAAGATTATCCAGAGTTCTACGATATCATTCTGACCGACAAAATACCTTCTTCACCTCGATTGATGGAGTTGCCCGATGGAATTGGCTATATGAGAAGTTTCACCATGTATGCCACTACCTCAATGGCTGAGCGTCCTGCGGTCAATCAGCAAATTTATTTCGACTTAGACCATATCAACAACGACTTGTTGAAAGGCTATTATGTGGTGAATAATCTCCGAAGCTTTAAATCGTATGACAGAAGCTATCTCGATTTCAAAGAGATGGTAACGCCCTACCTTCAAAATGAGTATCTAAAAAATACCTTTGAGGAATATGAGATTTCTATCCGCAAGTTTGAAACAGGTGCTGAAGGCTATGACTTTGTGGGAAAAGACATCAATGGAAAAGAGTGGAAGCTCTCCGATTTCCGAGGAAAATTAGTCTATGTGGATGTGTGGGCCACTTGGTGTCAGCCTTGTAAGAAAGAAATCCCAGCCTTGAAAGTGCTAGAGAAAAAATATCACGGCAAGCCGATTGTATTTTTAAGCATCTCTTTAGATAAGGCTAAAGACCATCAGAAATGGGTGAACTATGTGAAGAATGAAGAGTTGAAAGGCGTGCAGTTGATTGCCGATAAGGATTTCAATTCCGATGTGGCTAAGGTGTATGGCATCAATGCTATTCCTCGCTTCATGCTCTTCGATAAAGAAGGCAAGATTATCACCACCGATGCACCTCGTCCTTCGCAAAAGGAAACAGAAGTGCTATTGAAAAAACATCTATAAACCAATATAACCAATTTAAATGAAGAGATTAATTCCCTTTGTAGTTGCCCTAGTGGCATTGGCAAGCTGCACCAGCAAGCCCGAATGGACAGAAAAGGCCGAAACAATTCATGCAGTAACCGACTTGGCGCATGAGTTCACCTTTTATGCCGACAACCGATTTCACGACCAATACTTGCCCTCGAAAGATGGAGCGAGAAACTGGTGTAACCTCTATGAGTTTGACTTTTCAAACTGCAACCTGCTGATTCTCCTTGATTGTAACCCTCGAATCGGATACAACGAAAAGGATCGGGCTGTCATCAAGCAATTTCTCGCCGATGGTGGGGGAGTCTTGGTGTGTGGCACCGAGAAATCAGAAGCTCAAAACTCGCTGCTCGCTGATTATGGTGCGAAATTTACAGCTAGCTCAGAAGCTCCATTGAAAGCCAATGGTGCCTATGAAGGCTTGTCGCTCAATGATAAAGGAAACTATGTGGCAGAGCTCGACGATGCTAAGAAATGGGAAGTTGTGGTGGAAGATGCTAAAAGTCAGCCGGTGATGGCTCGCCGTAAGGTGGGTAAGGGAACTTTGCTGATTTCTTCACGCAACATGGCAGGGAGTCATCCGAGTGCGAGAGATTCTATCAACTCGCCTTTGTGGAAACCAATCTTGAAAGAAGTGGCAGCAGGCAAGGTGGTTGATCCTTCAAGCAAACCTAAGTCGAAAGGTATTTCCCACTTAGAGCATAATGACGATCATGGTACTTTTATGTTGTGCTATAACGACTATATGAAGCCTTACGCTGATGAGATGGTGAATATCTATAAAGCATCATTTCCCTACATCGAAAACCGCATGGGTGTGCCATTGACTCCAGGCATGGCGTCGAAGCTTACATTGCTAGCCACAGGTGGTGGCGGTTTCTCAAGCGGTCAGGTGGTGGCTTTAGCTGTGTGGTGGGGTGGTTTTCCCGAGAAAAAAGATAGCATGATTGAGTTTCTTACACATGAGTCGGTACACTCGTGGGTGTTGCCTTTTGCTGAGGTGTGGAATGAGCCTATCGCTACCTATGTGGGCAACCTCGTGATGATGGATATGGGATATGAGGAAGAAGCTATGAAGCGCATTCAGAGCACGATCGACAGAGCATCGAAGTATGATGAGAGCATGAAAAATTATGACATTCGGGGCAATCTTACAGGCAAAGGTGAGGAGCTGGATAATGGAGCTAAAAACAATATCCATTGGGGAAAAGCTTATTGGGTGTTTGAAGAGTTGAGAAAACAAAATCCCGACTTCATAGCAGATTATTTCCAAGCTAAACGCCGCTTGGCAACTAAAGAGGTGGTGAAGAAATATGACATGAACAACACCGTAGCAGTAATGAGTGTGGCTATGGGCAAGGATATGTTTCCTTGGTTCAACAAACATGGCATGCCAGTGAGTCGAGCTAAAGCAGATATCAAATTTTAATTGAAGTTTTTCGCTAACAACGAGATTTTAGCGAAAAAAGTATAAATATTAACCTAGTGTCAATAACAATGCCTAAATTGCAGGCTAGTTATTGATACTAGGTTTTTTTATTGAATTAAATGATGAAGAGAGCAATCTATTTTGTAGGGATGATGACCCTTTTGTTCGCATGTCGAGGAGGTGAAAATAATGCAGGGAGCATGAGTTCTCAAGCAGTTTCATCGGGCGAGCTCGATGAGGTGATAGATGATGCGAAGCTATTTAGAAACTATGAGCAGGCAGCTTCTGCCTATTACAAAGAGCATGGCGGACTTGATGACGAGGCTTATTGGGAGCAGATGACGAAGAAGTCAGGTGAGGTAAACACGCTTTCGCCATCCGACCAAATAATCCAAGGTGCGCAGTTCTATCGCACATTTCGTGAGGGGGTCTTGATGATGGGCAAAATGAGTAAGTGTGGGCAATGCCCCGACGACCATATCACTATTGCCTCGGCATTTGTGATTTCGGAAGATGGTGTCTGTGTTACAAACTATCATGTGTTTAAGCAGCGCGACCCTTCCGTAGTGGAAGATTATATCACCCTTTTTGTCATGGATATCAACCAAAACATTTACCCTGTGGTAGAGGTGTTGGCTGCAAGCAAAAGCAATGACTTGGTGATGTTTAGAGTGGATGTGCAGGGGGAAAAGCTAAAGCCTTTGAGCATCGGACATGACCAATTGATTGGCGAGCCAATCAACTTGATTAGTCATCCCGACCATAAGTTTTATACTTACACCCAAGGACATGTAACTCGAAAGTATTTCCGACCAGGGACTTCTTCGGTGCGACAATCCATCTCGGCTGAATTTGCACATGGATCAAGCGGAGCCCCAATCCTAGATAGTTGTGGTAATGTGGTGGGCGTAGTCGCTGCCACTCAAAATGTGTATTATCTGCCCAATAATCAGGGATATCAGATGACACTCAAAGAAATTATCCCTGTTAGTTGCTTGAAAGAATTAATCAATTAAAACACCTCTAGTCAAAGGCTTGCCTTTGGCTGGGAGTAATCAAATCTATAATAATATATTTTTAAACCAAATGATGAAAACATTATTCAGAAGATGCCTTGCAGTGGCATTATTGTTGAGTGTGGGTTTTATTTCGTTTGCGCAAAACGAAACAAAACCCTATTGGCAAGACGTGCAAACGGTGGCAGTGAACAAGGAAGCTCCGCGCACCTCTTTTGTGAGCTTTGCTAGCAAAGCCGATGCCACGAAACTTCGATTTGAAGAAAGCCCTTACTATTTGTCGCTCAATGGCACTTGGAAGTTCTTTTTTGTGGATGCCTATAAAAAGTTGCCTGCGGGCATCACCAACAAGGGAACTGACACTTCGTCGTGGAGCGATATCAAAGTGCCAGGAAACTGGGAAGTGCAAGGCTTTGGCATTCCAATCTATGTGAACCATGGATTCGAGTTTAAGCCTCGAAATCCTCAGCCTCCAACCCTTCCTGAGGAGAACCCTGTGGGTGTATATCATCGCACTTTTGAAGTGCCTGCCGATTGGAATGGCAGGGATGTTTATCTTCAAGTGGGAGGAGCAAAAAGCGGCATGTATGTCTATGTCAATGGCAAAGAAATCGGATATAGTGAAGACTCTAAAAACCCTGCCGACTTCCTGCTTAACCCCTATTTGCAATCAGGCAAAAATGAATTGACACTGAAAATATTCCGCTGGAGCACGGGTTCCTATCTCGAAGCGCAAGATATGTGGCGTATCAGCGGTATTGAGCGTGATGTATATCTTTATTCGCAACCTAAGGTGGCAATTCAAGATTTCCGAGTGATTTCAACGCTTGATGACCAATATAAAGATGGTGTTTTCAATTTGGCTGTGGATGTTAAAAACCACGCTGCAAACACGGCAAAGGTAAGTGTGAATTATGAATTGCTCGACAAGGCAAAGAACACAATTGCGAGCCAAGAGAAAGAAATCTCGGTGAATGCAGCAGCTAAAACTACTGTTTCTTTCGACAAGCAAATCAGCAATGTGGTGAAATGGTCGGCTGAAACGCCTAATTTATACACGCTGGTGATGACTGTCAAAGTGGATGGCAACGTGGCTGAGGTTGTGCCTTTCCGTGTGGGATTCCGCAAAATCGAAATTAAAGATTCGGAGCAAATCGCGGGGAATGGTCAGCCCTACAACTTGTTTTATTTCAACGGTCAGCCTATCAAACTTAAAGGGGCAAACATTCACGAGCATAACCCTAAAACAGGGCACTATGTGACGGAAGATCTCATGCGTCGTGATTTCGAGCTGATGAAACAACACAACATCAATGCGGTGCGCCTATGTCATTATCCTCAATCACGCCGTTTCTATGAGCTGTGCGATGAATATGGTCTGTATGTGTATGATGAAGCAAATATTGAGTCGCACGGTATGTATTACAACCTCAAAAGAGGTGGAACGCTCGGCAATAATCCCGAGTGGTTGATTCCTCACATCGACCGCATCAACAACATGTATGAGCGCAATAAAAACATCCCTTCGGTAACTGTTTTCTCGCTCGGAAATGAGGCGGGTAATGGCTATAACTTCTATCAAGCATATCTCGAAATCAAAAATAAAGATAAGCATCTGATGAACCGTCCAGTGTGCTATGAAAGAGCGCTTTGGGAATGGAATACCGACATGTATGTGCCTCAATATCCCGGTGCTAAATGGCTCGGCGACATGGGGAAACAAGGTAGCGACCGCCCTATTGTGCCTTCGGAATATTCACACTCGATGGGGAACTCTTCGGGCAACTTGAATGACCAATGGATTGAAATCAATAAATATCCGAACTTGCAAGGGGGATTCTTGTGGGACTGGATTGACCAAGGATTGGAAGAAACCGATGAAAACGGTCGTTTATATTGGACTTATGGCGGAGATTACGGCATTGACACGCCTAGCGATGGTAACTTCCTTTGCAATGGACTGATTAACCCCGACCGAGACCCTCATCCTAGCTTGATGGAGGTGAAATATACACACCAAAACTTCGGCTTTGAGGCGGTGGATTTAGAAAAAGGAATTTTTAAAGTAACCAACCGATTCTATTTTACTTCTTCTGACAACTATTCGTTCACTTATAAAATCCTCGCCGATGGCACTGTGGTGAAAACCGGCAAGCTAAGCGTTAGTCTTGCTCCGCAAGAATCAAAAGAAATCACTATTGCCTATCCTAAAAAAGCAAAAGCGGGTGAGGAATATTTCATCAACTTTAGTGTGATAAACAATGTGGCCGGCGGATTGGTGCCTGCAAACCATGAGGTGGCATTCGACCAATTCCAATTGCCAACGAAAGGCGAGGAGTTGAAATATAAGGCTAGTGGTGCGAAATTAAACATCGAAAATGCAGGCAATACCTTGAAAGTATCTTCATCGAAAGTGAATTTTGAGTTTGATAAAAAATCGGGATTGGCTACCTCTTATCGTGTGGATGGCACTGAGTATTTCGCTGAAGGATTTGGAGTGCAGCCTAACTTCTGGCGTGCGCCAAACGATAATGACTATGGCAATGGCATGCCTCGACGCTTACAAGTGTGGAAGCAAAGTAGCAAAAATTTCCAAGTAACCGATGTGAAAGCGGAAATCAAGGATGGAAATGCTGAGGTGAAAACGACTTATCTGCTTGCGGCAGGCAATCTCTATGTGGTGTCTTACACTATTTATCCTACGGGAGTGATGCATGTGGCTGCTCAATTTACTTCTACAGAACTCAGCGAAACGGAAATGGAAGTTTCTGAAGATACTCGCTTGGCAACATTCACTCCGGGGAATGACAAAATCCGCAAGGCGGCATCTGAGCTCAATGTGCCTCGTATCGGTGTGCGTTTCCGCCTGCCTGCGGAGATGAATAAGGTGCAATATCTCGGTCGTGGTCCTGAGGAAAACTATTTGGATAGATGTGCTAATACCATGGTGGGACTATATAGCACCACGGTGGAAGATATGTATTATCCTTATGTGCGTCCGCAAGAAAATGGGCACCGCACCGACACTCGTTGGGTGTCGCTCACCACTGCCAAAGGCAATGGGCTGATGATTAAAGCTGATGAAACCATCGGATTTAATGCCTTGAGAAATTCTATTGAAGATTTCGACTCGGAAGAGTCTAGTCGTCCTCGCCAATGGAAGAACCTTTCTCCACAAGAAGCGGCAAACAAAAATGAAGCGGCGGCAAAAGACAAGATGCGTCGTCAGCACCACATCAACGATGTGTCGCCTCGTAATTACGTAGAGCTTTGTGTGGACTATAAGCAGCAAGGAGTGGCGGGATACAACAGCTGGGGAGCTCGTCCAGAGCCCGGATATACCCTGCCTGCCAATCAGGAATACAACTGGGGAATCACCCTAGTGCCTATTAACAGTCAGAAATCAGCAATCAATAGTGCTAAATACGACTATAAATAATTTGTAGCTAGCGCATGAAAATATAAAGCCTGAGCTTCGAGCAATCGAGCTCAGGCTTTTTTCACTTGGATTATCAACCAAAAATAAAAACGATGAATAAAAGAAACAATTGGGCAAGAGCAAGCTTGATGTTTGGGCTTGTATTGTTATTGGCAAGTGCATGCACTAGCCGAAAGCCATCGGCAAATGCCGAAGTGAAGAAGGACGCCTTTGCGCAAAAGAACTGGTTTTGGGTAGGTCCTAAAGAGTCAGACAAAGACGCTGACTTGACTGCTTTCTATAAGAAATGCGTGGAGGCGGGGTTTCATGGGGTGTTGTTTGGGGGCGACAGTGAGCGGCATTTCCGCTTGGCGAAAGAGCAGGGATTGGAAACGCATCTGTGGATTTGGACGACCAACCGAGGTGAGAAGTCTTTGATGGATGCGCATCCCGATTGGTATGCCATCAATCGCAAGGGAGAGTCATGTCATGATAAGCCTCCTTATGTGGGATATTACCGCTGGCTTTGTCCCTCGCGTGATGAGGTGCAGCAGTATTTGCTCGAAGATATGAGAGGAAAGCTCCAAAAGGATTATATTGATGGCATCCATCTAGATTATGTGCGCTATTGCGATGTGGTGCTGCCAGTCAATTTGTGGGAAACCTACGACATCGTGCAGACTGAGGAACTTCCCGAATATGACTATTGCTATTGTGAGGTGTGTAAGGCGAAATTTAAGGAGAAGATGGGGCAAGATTTAGATGCGATTGAATATCCAGAAGCGAGCTTGTCGTGGCGTCAGTATCGCTATGATGCCATCACCAACATTGTGAATAGCATTGCTCAAGAAGCACAAGCAATAGGCAAGCCTATCACAGCAGCTGTGTTTCCAACACCTGAAATTGCTCGACGCAATGTGCGTCAAGATTGGATTAATTGGGAGATGGATGGTATCTTCCCTATGATTTATCATGGGTTCTATAAAGAGAATGTGTCGTGGATTGGCGATGCCGTGGCTGAAGGTATTCGTGGAATTGATGGGCGTTTTCCACTCTATGCAGGCTTGTATCTGCCCGATTTTGCCAACGACCAAGAGGTGGCAGAAGGAGTGCGATATGCGTTGAAGAACGGCGCATCGGGAGTTGCCATCTTTGGAGAAATGACCGACGGAGTGCTAGAGGCGGTGAAGGAGGCATCGGCAAAGTGATGGACAGAGAAATATTGTGGATTTCAACACGGCTTGAAGGCATTGCGCTGTTGCGCGACTAGCTTTCGTTTTTGCCAGAAGGAGTGAAAGATTCACAGGACTATGTTTTCTCTTCGCATGAAGCGTCGATTTCATGGGGAGTCTGTCTTTCATTTCTGCAAGATTGCATGAATATACGAAACATCTACCTTTCCACCGGAGTGGAAAGGTAGATACTATTTCGACATGTGAAATCCAATAGCGTGGAAAGTGAAATACTATTTTGACATGTGAAATCCGCAGGAGTGGAAAGGTGCGTACTGTTTCGACATGTGAAATCCAACAGCGTGGAAGGTGAAATACTATTTCGACATGTGAAATCAAGTGAATAAGAAAGGCTTGATCAGACTCTGACCAAGCCTTTTTATTAGGATGGATGGGGAGTGTTTTTTTCGGTTGAAAGCTTCGGAAGTGAGATTTGGCGAGGGGGGAAATAGGGTTGTCTAGGGGAAATTAAGAAATGCATAGCGATTGCATGGGAGCGGATATTTATACATGGCTGATTGTATGGTCTAGATGTCAAATAATAGCGCAAAAAAACAAAATGTATGGGTTAGCCCTTGTTACCCTGAAAGGGTATTCTTCCACCCAAGGATTTATCCTTGGGTGGAAGAATGGAGGATAATTACTTCTATACCCAGGCATGAATGCCAGGGCTATTACAGTTTTGCCTTTCAGGCAAATTAATGTGCTCCTCACCCACACATTTTGGCGAAGAAGCAAAAAAGCCACTCTAAAATTAATTAGAGTGGCTTTTTAATTGTCTTGCTAATAATGCTTATTCAGCTGTTGCTTTTTGGCGTGCTGAATAGTTGATGTGCAAAGCAGAACATCTACGCAATTCTTGCTTGATGTCGGTTACAATACCCATCTTAGCATATTCATCAACCTTTAATGAGGTAATCATCTGAGGCACCTCCGCTTCATCGCGAGCTTCACGCTCAGCGGTGATGAAGTCGATGATGTCGTTAGGTTGTGCAAACTGGTCATTCAATTGAATGCGAGGTTCTGAGCCATATATTCTTTGATATTGTCTCATGGGCTCGCCCACATAGATGTAGCTCACCAAGGATTTCTTTTCCAGCTTCGAGAGCTCAGTTCCAGCAGGAACTTGCACTTCGACCATCATGGTAACCTCACGCATTGTTGTACTTACCATGAAGAAGAACAATAGCATGAACACGATATCAGGAAGCGAAGCGGTTGAAATTGGTGGCAATTCCTTATCATTATTCTTTTTAAACTTTGACATATTCCTTATCCTCCAACTTGTTTAGGTTCTGCTTCTGAAATTTTTGATGGAACGACGATTTTCACCGCATCTTGCTGGTCAATATCGAGTTCTGCAAAAGGCTTGCCGAATTGTTTTTTCGACACTTTGTCTCTTAACTCATTCACTGCTCCTACCAATTCATTTTGAACGATTAGATAAGTTCCGTAGGCTGTGCCTCGGTCATTTTGAAGAGAGATAACCCCTTTAGTAATGCCCACTGTTCCGAAGAAGGTAACTTCCTTCATTGTTTTTTCGGGAAGGTTGGCATCGTTTGCAGGGTTTTCCATGAACTCCACCGCTGCTTCACGCAGTTGGCTGATTTCCATGGGTTCTCCTTCAACAAGGAGCTCGTTGTTGGCATTTACTAGCACCACGAAAACGTTTCTCTCCTTGATGGGGGGAGGGTTTTCGATGTCTTCAGGAGACATTGGTGGTAGCTTGCGTTCCAAGCCCTTATCTACGTCCATTGTGGTAGCAACCAGGAAAAAGATAAGCAACATGAAGGCGATGTCGGCAAGTGATGACGACGGTATTTCTGGTACTTTTCTGCTCATAATTTAATTATTTCCTGTGTTATAATTACCACTTCAATTAGTTTTTGCTTGCGAAGATTGACTTCACGCCAAATCCTACGATGGAAGCTATGATTAGCCCCAAGAGGATGTAGGTGGTGTAAAGCGTTGTGCCAACCCATTTAGAAATGGCATTAGTCAGCGAGCCTTCAGCTACTAAATCTTGCACCCCATGAAAATTAGGGATAGCATCGCTAGCTAGCGCATAGGCTGCACCGATGATCACCACGGCACAAGCTAGTGCAATACCGCCAGACTTAGCGGCGTTTTTGTCGGTTACTGTTTGAATTAATGCGAAAACGACCGCAATAAACGTAGCAGCACCTAACAAGGTATATGTCCAATTCAAATTGGCATTGATCCAAGAGTTCATAGTGGCGTCAGTCATATCATCGCTGATGTTCATGGTGAGCATCACGATTAATAGCACTGAAACTGCCATTATTACTCCTAGAATAATGTTAGTTACTTTTTCTAGTTTCATAATTCAAATTATTTTTTTGCGGTGTGTTTTACTAGGATGTCAATCAAAGAGATTGAAGCATCTTCCATGCTGTTTACGATTGAGTCGATTTTTGACAAACAGTAGTTGTAGAAGATTTGAAGGATCATCGCTACGATCAAACCGGCTACAGTTGTAATCAAGGCCACTTTAATACCACCAGCCACAAGAGTAGGGCTAATATCACCAGCCACCTCGATAGCATCGAATGCCGCAATCATACCGATTACAGTACCCATGAAACCAAGCATCGGAGCCAAGGCGATGAAAAGAGCCATCCAGCTCAAGCCTTTTTCCAATAGACCTGTTTGCACGCCACCATAGGCGACAACTGTTTTTTCTACTACTTCCATACCTTCGTCTGAACGGTCAAGACCCTGATAGAAGATACTAGCTACTGGTCCGCGAGTGTTGCGACATACTTCTTTAGCAGCTTCAATACCACCTTCTGCCAAAGCAGCTTCCACAGCAAGCAACAATTTTTTGTTGTTGGTAGTGGCAAGGTTTAGGTAAATCACACGCTCCAAAGAAAGAGCCAAACCTAAAATCAAACACACGAGTACGAAGGCCATGAATCCTACACCACCTTCAATAAATTTTTGTTTCAAAGCACCGTGCAAGCCTTTGCCATTTTCTAGCTCGGCTGCTGCTGCTTCTTCTGAAGCTGCCGTTGCAACTTCTTCCACTGCTGTCGCTTCTTCTTGAACTGCTTCAGCTTGTTCTGTTGTTTCTGCTTCTTGAGCATACAATGCTGTCGGTTGTGCTACATAGAGCATGCCAAACACCGCTAACAACGCAAATAGTTTCTTCATTACTGGTTTCATTTTAATAATACTTAATTTTTAATTATTTATATTCAATTTCAATTCTAAACGCTTGTAAATTGCAAAGCTATCAAGCTAAGCGCTAATTTTTCCTTTTTCATTATTCAGCTATCTGCCTGAAAATCTGCAAATACTGCTTTAATGGCTTTGGATGTCTTCTATTTTGGACGCAAATTGCAAAAAAAAAAGCAAATCCAAGCAATTATTGTTGAATTTCTCCTCTTAAACTTTGTTTCATCTTCATTTCGGTTGTTGTGCGGTCGTAGTTTTGCCCCAAAACATACATCAATTTGGTGATGGCTGCTTCGGAAGTCATGTCTTTCCCATTAATTACTCCTGCATTTAGCAATTCACGGCTGGCTTCGTATTTTTCAATCTTCACCACACCGGCTTCGCATTGGGTTACAATCACGATTAGTATGCCTTTTTCAATTGCCTGCTTGATGATGCGGGTGTAGCATTCTTCGCTGGGGAACGTGCCTGAGCCATACACTTCGATGACCATACCTTTCAGATTGGGCGTGTTGATGATACTTTCCATCACGGTGGCTTGAATGCCGGGAAACATGCGAAGAATCACCACGTTTTGCTCGAAGTTGGTGCGCACGGTGAGTGCTTTGTTGCTTTGAAAGGGCAATAGGTTTTCCTGATAATAGGTGATATCGACTCCTGCACGAGCAAGGAGTGGGAAGTTGGGCGAATGAAAGGCGCTGAAGTGGTCGGCATGGCGCTTGATGGTGCGATTGGCACGGAGCAGCTTCGAGTCGAAATAGATGCACACTTCGGATATTTGAGGCTCGTTGTGAGCATTTCTAGCGGCGGCAATCTCGATGGAGGTGATGAGGTTTTCCTTGCCGTCGGTGCGGAGGATGCCGATAGGCAGCTGCGAGCCTGTGAATATCACAGGCTTGGCGAGATCTTCGAGCATGAAGCTCACCGCCGAGGCGGTGTAGGCCATGGTGTCGGTGCCGTGGAGCACCACGAATCCGTCGAATCGGGTGTAGTTGCTTTGAATCACTTGTGCCACTTCTTTCCATCGCTCGGGGTCCATGTTCGAGGAGTCGATGGGCGACTCGAAGGTCATGGCTTCGAGCTTATATCCTAGTCGGTTGAGCTCGGGCACTTCGTGCAGGATATTGTCGAATTGCACGGGGCTCAGCCCGTTGTTTTTTTGCACCATGCCAATGGTGCCTCCGGTGTAGATGATGAGCACCGAGGGCACGTCGGCGTTTTTTGTTCCAAATACGAGTCCGTTCATATGGTTATATTGAGAAGGTTTTAAGGGCATTGGCGGTGGTGATTTCCTCCACCGTATGAATGTCTATTTGATGTAGTTCGGCTATTTTTTGAGCGATATTTCTCACATAGGCGCTTTCGTTGCGCTTGCCACGGAAGGGCACGGGAGTGAGATAAGGGGCGTCGGTTTCGAGGACTAAGTGTTCTAAAGGAATTTCAGCAATCACCTTGTCCATGCCTGCGTTTTTGAAGGTAACCACGCCGCTCACGCCGATTTTAAACCCCAGTTCGATGACTTGCGTCGCCTCTTCGACAGAGCCCGAGAAGCTATGAAACACGCCTTTCAGCTCGCTGAAATGATTTGCTCGAAGCACCGTCATTGTTTCAGCGAAGGCATCGCGGTTGTGGATAGCAATCGGCAAGCCGTATTGCTTTGCCCATTTGATTTGCTGGGCGAAGACCAGCTTTTGTTCTTCCTCAAATGTTTTGTCCCAATACAAGTCCATTCCGATTTCGCCAACGGCGATAAACTTTCGTTTCTGAAGCCAATGTTTCACCATTGCCAATTCTCGTTCATAGTCGGCGTTCACCGAGGTGGGGTGAATGCCAATCATCGGATAGCACGTCTGTGGGTGGGCATCGACCAATTCGAGAAGTGGCTCGATAGAGTCACTATCGACATTGGGGATGAAAATCTTTTCTACGCCTTCGTCGATGGCACGGCGGATGACTATATCACGGTCGGTCTCAAACTCTTCGGCGTAGATGTGGGCGTGGGTATCAATCAGCATGATTAGAATAGCGAATATTTTTCAGGGGCGATACAGAAGATTGGGGTGTCGGTTTTCAGAATGACTTCCGACGCCACACGCCCGATATAATTAAAGTCGAAGATACTCTCTTGGTGTGTCATTAGCACCGTAAGGTCGGCTTGCGTGGCGTTGATAAACTCAGGAATCATCTGATTGATGGTTTTGCCTTCTTCCTCCATGAGGATGGTTGTTTCGGTTTTGATGCCCGACTGTTCGAGGTGAAAGCGGGCGTCTTTGATTTTCCGATAGACGGCAGTTTCCTCCAGCACGAGTGTATTTTTGATTGCCGACACGATGTGCACACTCGCATTATATCCGTGTGCGAGGCGTTCAGCCCAGATAAGTTTTCCTCGGTGAGGTTGGAAAAGGTCGATGGGCAACAAGATTTTGCTTGCTCGAATGGGCTTATCGCCGCCCGTGTAGGTGAGCACAGGGCAGTGCGCCTCTTGGATAATCAGTTTGATGTTATTTTCCCACGAGTCTTGCGCCTCGGGGTCGGTTACCAATCGCTTGTTGAGCAGCACCAAGTCGTGGGGATTTTTCTGTTGCACCTTTTTCACCCCGCGCATCATCGAGCCGGGCTCCACCACGAGGTGCATATATTCAGGCACTTTGTAGTCAGCCAGCGCATCGCTCACAAACATGCGCAGTTGGTCTTCAGCGGGCAACAGTGCTGAGCGGTTTTGGAAAAACTTGCTCAGCCAGTTGGGCAACTCCGAGTCTTCATCGACCGACAGCAGCAGTGTTACTTCGCAGTTATATCGTCGGTGGAAATTCACAGCGCGATTAATCACACCTTTTCCTTCGTCGTTGAGTGTGATTGGCATCAGCACTTTGTTTACAGCGGTGGTTATGGCTTGTTCTCTCATGGCAGTGGTGGTTTATACTATTATATAGTGTGGTGTCAGAATGCGTGTTTGATAATATTTTTGGTGCTATCGGAAATGCCCATGGTGTACATGTGCAAGCTGGGCACTTTGGCGGCGATTAATTCTTTGGCTTGCTGAATTGTCCATTCGGTGCCGACCCTTTTCACGTCCTCATCATTTTTGCATCGCAGCACCTCGTTCACCAAGTCGTCGGGCAGGTCGATGCTAAAGATTTTGGGCAGCACGGTGAGTTGTCGTTTCGAGCTGATGGATTTGATGCCCGGGATGATGGGCACGTTGATGCCGATGGCTCGGCATTTATCGACGAAGTCGAAATAGACTTTATTGTCGAAGAACATTTGTGTAACCACATATTCGGCACCAGCGTCCACCTTTTGTTTGAGGTGATTGAGGTCGGTGTTGAAGTTCGGGGCTTCAAAATGTTTCTCGGGATATCCAGCCACTCCCACGCAGAAGTCGAGGGCGGCCGTGTTTTTGAGGTCGGGGTCGAGGTATTTCCCTTCGCCGAGTTTTTTGATTTGCTGCACCAGCTCATTGGCGTTGGCGTGTCCGTCGGATTCGGGGCGAAACACGAGGTCGCTTTTCACGCCATCGCCACGCAGGGCGAGCACGTTTTCAATGCCGAGGAAATTAAGATCCATCAGCACATGTTCGGTTTCGCTTTTGCTGAAACCACCGCAGAGAATATGCGGCACTACCGGAATGCCATAGCGATGCTGAATAGATGCGGCAATGGCAACAGCCCCTGGGCGCTTGCGCACCACTTTCTTTTTGATTTCGCCCCCGGGCAATTCCGAGTAAACCACCTCATCGCGGTGGGTGGTGATGTTGATGTATTGCGGATTAAGTTCGAGCAGGTTTTCAATCGTACTATATATAGTATCGGCATTGTTTCCTTTCAGAGGCGGAAGAAGCTCGAAAGAAAACAAGGTGTGCTCGCTTTGTTGGATGATATCTATTACTTTCATTTGGCACAAAGATAGATAATCCGCTTGGAATATTGGGGGCAGTTGTCGTAAAATACAGGTAAATCGTTTTTATGCTTTCCTTATTTTGAGTTTTAAAGCGATTTACCTATCCATCGTTCCTCTTTTTTCAAAATGTATTCGGACTATATTTTTTCAAATGAGATACGAATACATGATGTACATGGACTATATTTTCCAAAATATGCTCCGAATACACGATGTATTCGAAGCATAATGAAAAAGCAATTTACCTGCTGTAAAATAAAATTTGCGGTGGAAACTTAGCGCTGTTTGGAGGAAAGCTCAATGCTTGCCGCTTTCAAGCCTTTGCCTTTTACTGTCAGTTTGATTTCGCCCGCTTCGTCCCCACTTTGCACCATCGCCACGAGCTTGCCGCTGAAGAGCTTCATCGTGGGGAGGTGAAACATTTCCAAAGAAGTGGCATCGCCATTGCAAGCGGCACGAAATGTGCCCGCTCCCGACACTTTAAATTGCAGTTGGTTGGTAGCTGTCGGGCAAGGATTGCCGTCCTTATCCACCACCGACACTTCCACAAAACTGAAGTCTTCGCCATTGGCTTGCAAGCTCGTTTCATTGGCATTTAAAACAATTTGATAGGGCTCGCCAGCGGTGCGGATTATCTGTTCTTCGGCAGGTTTTCCGTTGGCATCGAGTGCCACCACTTTCAATTCGCCCGGCTCGTAAACAACTTCATTCCACATCAGGCGATAACGCTCCAACTTTGAGTTGTTGTTCTTCGTGCGCACACCCAAGCTTTTGCCGTTGAGGAACAATTCTGCCGAATCATAACTCGTATAGACGAACACCGGCACGGTGTCGCCCTCCATGCCTTTCCAGTTCCAGTGGGGCAAGATATGGAGGGTGCTTTCCGAAGTGTTCCAACGACTGCGATACCAATAATATCTATCCTTAGGCAAGCCAGCGAGGTCGCAAATCCCAAAATAAGAACTTCGCGAAGGCCAATAAGTGTCGTAGGGCGTGGGCTCGCCAAGATAGTCGAAGCCTGTCCACACAAATTCACCGATTACCCAATCTTTGTCGTCTTGCAGCACCGCATCATCCTCGGGGATGTTGCTCCAGTTGCAATATTCGAGGTCATAGGAAGAGCATTGCCCATCTTCATACATTCGGCTGTGCGCCTTCTCCACAGGAAATTTATAAATCCCGCGCGAGCTCACTGTGGACGCCGTTTCCGAACCAAGCAGCAGTCCTTGCGGGAAACGCTCGAAAGCTTCCTCATAAAGGTGCGTGCGATAGTTCAGCCCCGGAATGTCGGTAATTGCTCCGAAGCCCGACTCCATGACAGCTTTCACTTGATCCATGCCCACCGTAACGGGGCGTGTGGGGTCTTCTCGGTGGAAAATATCCTGCAAACGCTTCGCACGTTTCACCCCTTCGCTTCCCCATTGGTCGGGCACTTCGTTGCCGCTACTCCACATCACAATGCAGGGGTGGTTGCGTGTGGCTCTCACCAAATTCACCACATCTTGCTCATGATATTTATCGAAGAAACGATTATATCCGTTCTCCACTTTGGGCTTTTTCCACTCATCGAAACTTTCAGCGAGGAACATCACGCCCATTTCATCGCACAACTCCAATTGTTCGTGCGAAGGCATATTGTGGGCACTTCTGATGGCATTGGCGCCCATGTCTTTCATCGTTTGAATTTGCCGACGAAGAGCCGATTTATTCACTGCTGCGCCTAGTGCGCCTAAGTCATGATGCAAGCACACGCCTTTAAACTTCATGGTTTCGCCATTGAGCTGAAAGCCATTTTCAGGCGAATAATCGATGGTTCGAATGCCGAAGCGAGTGATTTGTTCATCTTGCATTTCGCCTTGAGTGTCATAAATTCGACTTACCGCAGCGTATAGATAGGGCGACTCGCAGCTCCACAATTGAGGCTTTGCCACCGCTATATTTTGCTCCATTTCATCGCCAAACATGGTGGATGTTCTTTCTACTGCTACTTCATTTCCGTCAAGGTCGATGATGACTGTTTCGAGGGTCATATTTTCGCCCTTCACCTTGGTTTTGATGTTCACCTTGGCGATTTCATCGCTCACCATTGGCGTAGTGATAAAGGTTTCCCACAGCTTGAAATGATTTTCAGGCTGAATGACTAGGCGCACATTCCGATATAATCCTGCACCCGGATACCAGCGTGAAGAAAGCGCCTTAGGTGAAAGATGCACTGCCAGCAGGTTGTCTTTTTCGCTCACCAAATCGGTGATGTCGAGCTGAAAATAGGCGTAGCCATAGCCCCATTCTCCTGCTTTCGAGCCATTCACAAACACTTGTGGGTCGCTCATTGCACCATCGAAGACGGCAAGCACTTTGGCATTCTTTGGCAAGGTGGGCAAGTCGAAATGCACCCGATACCACGCCTCGCCGATGTGGGGAAGCGAGCCTGTGCGACCAGTTTTCTCGGTCGCTTCCTGCTCGTTGTTTTGGGTGATTTTCACCACTTGCTTATCCACTTCTTTGTCGAAAGGACCATAGATTGCCCAATCGTGGGGAATGCTGACTGTTTGCCATTTCGAGTCATTGAAGCTCGGCTGCGCTGCGTTTTCGGGATTTCCTTTGGTGAATTTCCAATTGTTTTGCAACGATATTTCCGTGGTCTGAGCCGACACAGAAAAGCTTGCCAATGTCAGCAATAGGAATAATAGTTTTTTCATGTGTTATCTTTTGAAAGCGTTTAGCATATCCGTCGGCAAGCCTTCGTTGTTGAACGCTCCAAGCTGATAGCTTTTCCAACCGTTGTAGCATTGGGGCTCCCAATACATCACCCCAAGACACGAAGATACGCCTTTCGCCCGTGTGAGCAAGTCGGCAAACATCACATCGCCATAGGGGTCATCCCATGCCGTACCGGCTTCCACAATCATCACTTCGGTGCTGAAATTATTCGCCAGCGTGTTCATATTTGCCACCACGGCATCATTAAAATCTTTCCAGTTTGCGCCCGTATAACTTTCGTCCCAATGCGGATAAAATGACATCCCAATCACATCCCATTTTCCGCCTGCATTTTTCAAGCTATTGAAATGATTGTTGAAACCGCCAATCTGATGACCTCTATCAACGTGCACCACCACTTTAGCATTCGGATAGATTTCCTTCACCTTTTCATATGCTGCATTGTGGAGCGCAGCATAGCCCGAGAAGTCGCCACCTAGTGTTTTTCCATAAGGCCAGAGCATGCCATAGCGAGTTTCATTGCCGATTTGCACCCATTCCACGTCGATATTTTGGTCTTTCAGCAGAGTGAGCACTTCGGAAGTGTGAGATTGAACATGGGATTCCAACATATCCTCGCCATAGAAATCCACATCGAAATCCCATTCGGCAGGGAGGTTTTGGTTGGAAGGGTCAGCCCATTCATCGCTATAATGGAAGTCGATCATGATGCGGAAACCGAGTTTGCTCGCCCGATAGGCTTTCATCAAAACATCTTCTTTGTTGCACCAGCCATCGGCTGGATTCACCCACACACGCAGGCGCACCGCATTCATGCCCAATTCACGCAGCAAGCGGAGGCATTCCATCTGAGTGCCTTCTTCGTTATAGAATTTCACCGAGGAAGCTTCTTGTTCGGTGAGCCAACTCACATCGGCACCACGCACAAAGCCCGACATGTCATAGTTGGTGTCGTCCTTTGGTGTCGATTGCATTTCTTGTTCGCAAGCCGTCATTCCGAAGAGAATGAGGGCGGCTATGATATAATTTTTCATTGTATTTATTTTAAGCCCCCTCCCAACCTCCCCCCGAGGGGGAGGAGGAAAGGTAGAGGGTTGATTAATATTATTGAGCGGTGAAAGTAAAGGTATTGTCATTCAAGTTCACCGTGATTGCATAGCTTCCAGCAGCGGAAGGGACAATTCCATCGCTCCAATCTAGTCCCATTGTTCCACCTTCTTGCCACACACCATAGCCAGTGTCCCAATTTCCCGATTCGGTGTAAAACTTAATTGAGCTTGAAGCAGCATTGGTTACAGTGATTGTGCCTGCATAAACGCCATCGGAAGAAGTTTCAGCAAGGGTTGTTGTCCAATTTCCCCAATCGCCATCAATACCCATCAGATATATTTCTGAAGGATATATTCCTCCCTCGGCAATCTTTTCAAAGGTGAACGTGTTTTCGATGAGGTTTACTGTGATTTTATAATCACCCTCTTCCGAAGGCACTATTCCATCGCTCCAGCCTAGTCCCATTGTTCCGCCTTCTTGCCACACGCCATAGCCAGTATCCCAATTTCCCGATTCAGTGTAAAATTTAATCGAGCTTGAAGCAGCATTGGTTACAGTGATTGTGCCTGCATATTGACCTTCCTCGCCTTGAGCCAAAGTGTTTGTCCAATCCGTCCAGTCATCATCAATACCCATCACATAGATTTGCTCGGGATAAGCCACTGGCACTTCCACCCCTTCTGCAAAGCTAATTGTGAGCGCATCGGGAGCGTTCAAATCAAGCACAATGGCGAGTTTGCCCGATTGTGTAGCGGTGATTTCGATGGTGCTTTCTGCGGAAGCCTTCACAATTGCATCGCCCTCTTGGGCAAAGAAGATGTTGCCGAAGTTGCTTGATTCGCTATTGCCCGAAGTTTGGTTGAAAATGGTGGTTTCACCTTTCAAAGTAAGGCTATAAGTTGTTCCACTTTCCACCTCCACGCCAGCGAGCGTCCACGTATTATCATCTTTGGTGAAGAACATTTCGCCTGCCAAATCACCGCTCACGGTCATGGTGCTGATGTGGTTGGCAGTCCATTCTTTCTTGTTGGTGTCGAAGACCACATAGAATGATCCCGAAGCATTGGGAAACCAGAAGTTCCATTTTTCGCCATCCACAGTAGAGGAGCTCATTTGGAAAGCTGTGCCAGTCACCCCATCATTTCCCCACACGGTGCCATTGCCCTCTTGGAGGAAGCAGTTATACCATGCCGAAACGCCCATAAAGCCGGAGTAAACGCCATTTTCCTCGGGTGAGTAAAGCCACACGCTGGTGCTTTCCATGTTACCCGATTCGGCATTCGCCACCACAATATCGCCACGCGTGAAATCAATCTTATAGGGCGATAGTCGCAGTGAAATGGTTTCGCTATACAGCGGTGTGATGTTGGAGCCTGAAGCAGCCGCCAATCGGAAGTTCACCATACTGAACCGTCCAAATCCATTCACCATTTCAATTGAATTGAGGATAGAGTTCAGTTCGCCCCCTGTGAATGCTTTGGAATTGTTCGACACGCTCACACGCACCACATCGGTTTCAAAGGTTTCATCGGAAGATATTTCGAGTGTAGTTGTAGGCTCGCCAGCGAGCACTTCGGGGGAGCTGCCCACGAGTTTCGACACGTTCCACGCAAAGGAAAGCACTGCCGAAGTATTGTTCTCGGTGGTCAAGACGACATTGTCGCCACTCGCTATCAATTCATTTTCGCTGACACTTGAGAGAGTCAGCAGTTCGCCATCGTTCACGCAGCTCACCAATGTGAGCAAGGCGAAAAATATCAAAACTATATTTCTTTTCATGTTCATTACTTTTGTTGGTTAATACTCCGGGTTCGACAAATTCGGATTAGCAGTCAAATCAGTACTAGGAATTGGATAGTAGTTATACTTCGCATTCACTGCCTGACCAGCTTGCACGCCACCTTTCCACTCCCACACATAAGTGTTGGTGGTGAACTTTCCATGGCGAACTAAATCGGTTCGTCGCGTGCATTCCCAAAGGAGCTCGCGGGCTCGCTCAGCCAAGATGAAATCAGCCGTCAGCGTGGTGATAGGCGTATAGCCTGTGCCAAAGGCACGCTCTTGCAAGTCATTCACCGCTGTCAAAGCCGCTGTCGTCGAGCTGCCGGTGCCACCTTTCAGCACGCTTTCCGCCAGCATCAGATAGACATCAGCCAATCGGAAGACAGGGAAATCGGTGTTCACGCCATACGATTGCGTGTTGGAAGCCTGCTTGCCCGCATCGGTGAGGTTGCTCCATTTCATGGTGAGATAGCCATTGGAAGCATCGGTCATTGTGCTCACACTTTGCGTCTGACCATCGGTGTAGAACAAGGCTCTGCCATCGCCCTCCTCGAAGAGGGTTGGGATATTGCCCCGCAAGCGAAGGTTGTCCCATCCATCATCCAAGCCAAGCGAAGCTAGGTAGTCTGCATCCTTTGCAATGCTCGCTCCGCCACAGATGATGTAGGTGGTAGCACCCCAAGAGGTTGTTTTTTCAGCATCCACAGGAAAGGCAAAGATAATTTCATTGGTGCGCAGATGGTTGTCGGCATTGAAAAGTTTCTTGTAGTCGCCCTCTAGGCTGAAGCCTTGCCCCATCACCATTTGGCAGTAGCTGATACAATCAGTATATCGAGCTTCGGCAGTATAGACCTCTGCATTCAGATAAAGTTTGGCAAGCAGCGTCCAAGCCGCCGATTTCGATGCTCTGCCATATTCTTGCTCTGCTGCGGTTGGCAAATCTGCTTGGATAGTTTTGAGTTCTGTTTCGATATACGCAAATACATCTTTCATCTCATAGCGAGGAGGAGCATACGCCCCCACGGGGTCGTTCTCTGTTACAAAAGGAATGTTGTGAAACAAGTCCATCGCATGATAATACGCCAGCGCACGCAAGAAGCGAGCCTCATTGCGATAGTCCACAATCTCGGCTTGCTCATCAGTCGAAAAGCCGCTGATAGCCTCATCCGAAGCATTTCGAATCAACTCATTGCTGAGTGCAATGGTGAAGTAGATACGATAATACATATCAGACACCCAAGGGTCGTTGGCGTCCCATGAAAGATAGGTCAGGTCGGCGATGTTTTCGTTCTTAAGCCAAGTGCAAGCCACCTCATCGGTGCCTGCTTCTTGCAGGTTGAAGTAGCAGCGCATATAGTCATAGCCAGTATTGCTTGAAATATCTTGATTTCCGCCCCCTTGTTCTTGCCCCGCAATAACAAATGAAGCGTATAGTTTGCCGAGAACAGATTTGTAGCCTTCTGGCGATGTATAAACCGAAGCCGAAGTTTCCTCCACATTTGGATATTGATTTAAATCATCCACACACGAGGCAAAGGGAAGGCTCAGCAGCAAAACTGCTATTATTCTATTTATATTTGTTTTCATCATTTGCAGTTTTAAAAGTTAATACCAAGACCCAATGAATACACCCGAGGACGAGGATAGAATGACACGTCGATTCCGCCTGGCACTTCCGGATCAACACCCGAATATTTGGTGAGGGTAAACACGTTTTGCACCATTGCGGTGAGGTTGAGGTTGAAAAGATTAGCCACTCGTCCGAAGTTATAGCCCAACACGAGGTTGTCCATTTTCAAGAAAGAAGCATTCTCCACATAATAGTCCGAAAGATACTGACGAGAAGCGAAGCCTGTTTCCAAATAGCTCGCTGAAAGGTTGTTGAGCTGCGCCGAATTGTAGCTCATTGTGCCGAGCGCCCCCATGTTCATCGACATGCCATTATAGACATAGTTGCCGATATTGCCACGCAAGGTGGTGGAAAGCGTCCAATCTTTATAAGCCACCGAAGTGGAGAATCCCAAGATGAAATCGGGGTTTGGCGAATGATAGCGATATAAATCTTTGGTGTCAATCACGCCATCAGCGTGCAAGTCGGCATATTTTCCTTCGATTGGTCGCCCAGTTTGCTCGTCATAGACTTGCTTATAGACATAGTACATATTGGGCGCATATCCCTCCGTAAGAGTTTGGAAAGAATAGCCGTCGATGGTCGAGCCCATGGGCGTGTTGGTCACTTCGCCGCCCTCAATGAGCGAAAGATTGGTTACCTCCATTTGCTGCCAGCTAGCGTTGAAACTCACATCCCATGTCCAATCGTTGTTTTGAATTGGGGTGGCGTTCAGGGTGAGTTCCACCCCTCGACTATCCACATTTCCCACATTGGTGAGGATGTTTTTGTCGAAGTTCGTTCCTGCTGCTGAAGGTACGGTAGCTAAGAGGTCTTCAGTGTTGCGAATATAATAATCTAGTCCTCCTGAAATACGATCATCGCAGAAGCCAAAGTCGAATCCGAAGTTCCACGATTTAGTGGTTTCCCAAGTGAGGTCTTCCACATAGGCTTCTGGTCGGTAGGTGTTAATCCATTGATTGCCGAATTGTGCTTGTGCACCCGACTGGCTGATAGTGTAAATCGGCAAATAGTTGTAGTTGCCAATTCCGTCTTGCTGACCCGTGATACCGTAGCTTGCACGGAGTTTCAAGGTGCTGAAAAGATTTTGATTGCTCATAAATTCTTCTCTATCTATGCGCCACGCCAAGGCAATCGAGGGGAATGAGCCCCAGCGGTTATCCTCGCTAAAGCGAGAAGTGCCATCGGCACGGAAGCTCGTGGTGAGTATATATTTCGAGTCGAAGGTGTAATTCAAGCGTGCATAATAGGAGAGCAACACGTGGCGTTGGTCTTTGTCGCCATAGCTACGTTGTTGTTCGCCGAGGGCGTTATATTCCGAATAAGCATCTCGTGTGCTTTTCCAATACTGATAGTCGTAGCCCGCAGTTACTTCCACATTACTTTTGATATTTTCAAAATACTTGTTGTAGTTCAGATAGGTAGTGAGCAGTTTGTTGAGGTTCTTTTCAGGCAAATAGCTGTAATCACGTCCGCCCGAGGTGTAATACTGATAAGCTTCGGCAGGCACATACACCGAGCCTTCGCCTGAGGCATAGTCCACGCCCAAGGTGGTGTGCCAATGCAATTCAGGCAGGAAGTGAAACTGATAATCGAAGTCGGCATTACCAATAAGTCGGTTCACCGTGCTTGTTGATTTGTTTTGCTCAAGCAAGCCGAGCGGGTTGGCAGTTGCTCCTGTAACTACTCCCCCATCATTGGTTGCTTCGGTATATCCGCCGAAAGCATCGTTTCCCGAATAGACGGGCAGCGTAGGGTTGGAGGCTGTGGCAGCCCAAATGGCATCGCCATTGGCAAAGCGGTTGTTGTTGATTGCGCCTTTGGCACTAAACTTCATTTTCAGATGGTCGTCGAGCACTGATGGAGAAACCGACAAGCTCCCTGTGATGCGCTCCGCATTATCGGTCATCAAGATTCCATCTTGATTATAATAGCCGAGTGAAGCACGCAGTGGCGTATTGGCACCTAGCTTAGTGGAAAGGCTCAGGTTGTTGTCGGTGCCATAGGCGAGCTGATAGATTTGGTCGTTCCAATCGGTGTTGGCAGTGCCGAGCAATGCTTGCTGAGCGGCAGTTCCTTTGTCATTCACCACCTGCATGAATTGCTCGCGCGAAAGCATATCCGGCGTGTCAATCACCGACTGAATAGAGTTGGTGCTCGAAAATGACACTTGCATGCCGCTCTTGCCCGAGCCTTTCTTCGTGGTGATGAGAATAACCCCATTCGAGCCACGAGAACCATAGATGGCTGTCGATGCCGCATCTTTCAAAATCACCATGCTTTCAATGTCGTTGGGGTTGATTAAGCTCAGGAAGTTGCCCGAGTTACCACTGATTCCGCCATTCTCTAGCGGAAGACCATCGAGCACAATCAGTGGGTCGTTGCTCGCATTGAGCGATGCTCCTCCACGCACTTTGATGGAGCTCCCCGAAGTGGGCGAACCACTCGCCGAGCTAATTTGTACACCCGACACCTTGCCTGAAATCAATTGCTCGGGACTGCTGATGAGTCCTTCGTTGAAATCATCAGTGCCCACCGAGGTAACCGCCCCTGTGAGGTCGCTCTTGCGTTGTGTGCCATAGCCCACCACCACGACATCGTCGAGCTGCGTGGCTTCTTCAATCAGCTTCACATTAAGCTTGTTGCTCGATGGAATGGCTTGAACCAAGCTTTCAAAGCCCACAAACGAAAAGCGCAAGCTATCGACAGTCATCGGCACTTGCAGCCCATAATCGCCATTGATATCACTAATTGTTCCGATGGCTTGACCCACCACGGAAATGGTAACTCCCGGAATAGGTGCGTTGGACTTGTCCACCACCTTTCCTTGCACTACTCTGTTTCCTTGCTGCGCCGAGGCTGGCAATGCCAAGCCGAGGCAAACGAGCAAAAAGAACAGATGAAAATGTAACTGTTTCATACGTTTAAAATTTAAGCCCCCTCCCAACCTCCCCCAAGGGGGAGGAGTTAAAGGCACTGTGTTTATTAATTATTTATTTTCTATCATTTATTCATCTTTATGGCTCTAGCCCTCTTGGTTGCTGATCGTAGTCGAAGCATGGGGAGTTGGAGGGGGCTAGCTCCAATATTTCAATTTTATTTCGATTCAAAGGAATTGACTTGTCGGTTTCAAAGTAATGATTCATAAAAACAGGATATGCCACAGGCAATAATCGTGTCTTGCTTTGCTTGAAATCGTTCCACGGAATGCGGAATTCATTTTCTGGCTGCGGTTCATAATCGGCAAGCTTCACCGAATAAGTGATGCCCTCGCTTGTTATCAGCGAAAGCTGCAAATCTTCATCAGGGGCGTTGAGCACTTGCAAAATCAAAGTGTCGCTTGGGGCTTGCGCTCGCAATTGCTCGCCAATGTCTTTGCGCCAGATTCGCGCATCGTCATGCTGCTCGAAGTGCTGATTGGCATCGAGATACACAATCGGGTTTGATGCTGCAAAAAGCTGCGTACTATAATAAGTATAATGCAGGAAATCCCAATCCAAAGGCGTGCCTGCTATTTCCTGCGGAAAGCAAGTCGCTTTGCCATCGGCAAAGACCACCAGATTATAGTCGAACTGCTTGCCGTGTAAATCATTTGCAGGAATGACGGTGGTGAAATGCTCGCCATCGGTGCTCGTCATGGCATAGAGTTTGTTTGCTTCGCTCCAAAAAGACACAGTGCTCGGATAGACCAGCACCGAGTCAATCGTGGCAAGCGAAACCACTTGCGCCGACAGCTGCAAGTCGATGCCTTGCGCTGCCAATCGCTGCGCTTCATGCTTCGCATAAACCTTGCCTTCTTTCAACGAAGAAGGGGGAGCGACAAATTCCGTCAAGCCTAAATTCCTCACATGACTTTGCGAGCTGACTGCTTCTTTCTTGCCCAACAGATAAACCCCCGGCAGCAAGTTTTCAAGCTTGCCCGATTGAGCCACTGCCCGAAAATCATTCCCCTCGTTGATTCCTTTCACCACAAACTCCTCGCCCAGCTCTTTTAAATGTATCTGCATGGGATGTGCCGTCCAGTAAATCTGTCCGACCTCTCGTGTGAGCGAGGGTTTGGCAAAAGGGTCTTCGGTGAGTATGACATCGGGCATGAGCTCTAATCGCCATAAGCCATTTGCTATCTTGTCGAGGAAATAAGCCCCCGAGCCCTGATAATCCACCAGCGGCGAGCTTCCCACTCCTGCCACTTGCTTCAGCTGGCGTTCTTTGATTGGAATTGCTGTTGTGCTGTTGGAATAGATAAATTTTTCGTCCTCATTGAGCAAGCTCAAATCCTGCTGATAGCTCACTTGGAAGTTTCCGAAGATGGTGTCGGCAGGATAGCTCGAAAACTGTTCGCCACGCTTCACTTGCTGCATCACTTCGGCGGAAATCATCAAGCTAATTGCTTTCGAGGGCGTGTAGGCGAGGTTCAAATAATGCGTCTGATATTCGGTGTTTGCCCATGCCAAATCTAAAGGGTCATAGGCAAACTGAGTCGCCCATTGAAATCCTGCCGAACGAAAGCTCCGCACCATAGCGGGGTGAATATAGCCTGCGAGCATATCGGCAGGGTCATATTCATAAATCAACTTCGCTTTATTTTCATAGCCTTTGAGTGAATGTTGAGGCATCGGATAGCTATCGACATGGGGCAAGAAATTAGCCTTCTTGGTTCTTCCCGACACTAATCCTGCGGGATACCATTGATAGCTTACTCCCTGCACATCGGCATCGAAGTAGGCTTGCGAATAGTCGAGATTATGACTCGCATTATAGAAAAGAGGCTTCTCGCAACCCGCATTTCTGACACTCGCCACCATACTATTAATATAGTCTAAGGTTTGCTCGGTGGAAACCGCATGGCAAGGTTCATTGTTGAGTTCGAACCCCACCACATAAGGGTCGTTCATATAGCTTTTCTGCGTGTAGGGGTTCCGATGTTGCACCAATTGCGCCAGATAATTTTCTTGCGCCCTGATGATTTCAGGATTTGCATGCAGCTTGCATTTATCATCAAGATAGGAAAAAGCCCCGGTGTTGATATTCCGCTCTGGATAGCCATTGCCGAAATTCGTCTGTGCCGTGAGTACAATATATATACCCCGCTTTTGAAGTTGCGCCAACAAATAATCGAGCAAGTCGAGATGTTCGTTTTCAAGTAGATTTCCTTCGGCATCGGAAATCTCCACATCCCAAATATGCACCCGATAGGCATTAAATCCTAGGCGTGCCATGTGATAGACATCCTTATCAATACTTTCTTTTAAGTCGATGTTAAGATATTGTGCCGCCCGAAAGCCATGCGCAAAAGGCAGGGTGTAGTTCACCCCATAAAAGTTTGCTTCTTCGTTGGAAGACTGCCAACGCATCACCCCCTGCTCATCCACAAACACCGCATCCACCTGCGCTTGTGTCGCTAGGGAAAGAAGCCCGATGATGACCAGTAATATCGCCTTATTGAAAAATGATTTATTCATGTCCCAAATGTAAAGCGAAAGTTAATCAACGAGGGACACAGATTTGACAGATTAGGATAGAATTTGGACAAAAGGAGGGAGCGGAGGGAGGTGTGGCATAGGCAATTTGCTGTTTATCAGGGGAAATTATTGTTAGCTCCACTATTCATTGGGGTAAGTTTGCATCCATTTTCAACGCAAACAGTACTCAGGTTGCGTTGGTTTTGATCTCTTTTCAACGCAAACAGTACTCGGGTTGAGTTGGTTTTTTGCACATCTTTGCTGAAGTGGGCTAAAATCAAAATATTTGAAGATGAATTGTCAGGAAAATAAATAAAAAGCGAAAAAGTAGCAGCGAAAGAAGTGAACAATTGAAATCTGTTGTACATTTGTACGTTTTATGTATTCCCCTTACCTTGTATTTTTTTTAGAACAAAAATGAAGAACAAATATTTCGACCTCATCGACCAAAGCTACTACTTCCCGCAAGATGGCTTTGACTTGAAAAATGGAAATCTCACTTTCCACGGCACTTCGCTCACCTACTTGATTGAGAAATATGGCACGCCGTTCCGATTTATCTATCTGCCTAAGATTGGCGACCAAATCAAAAAAGCGAAAAACCTTTTCAACAGAGCGTTGAAAAATAACGCCTACATGGGCTCGTATAATTATTGCTTCTGCACCAAGTGTAATCACTTCTATCATGTGGTGAATGAGGCGGTGAAGCATGATATCGACCTCGAAACATCGTCGTCGTTTGACATCGACCTTGTGCTGCATCTTTTCAAACAAGGGAAAATCTCAAAAGACATCAAGATTATCCACAACGGACATAAAACCGATGAATATTTGCGCAAGATTGTGGCGCTCCAAACCCTTGGGTTCACCAACTCAATCATTGTGCTCGATAGCATGAATGAGTTTCAACGACTCATGAAGCTCAAGGCGCAAAACAAGCTCAAAATCGGTGTCCGCATGACCATCAACGAGGAGTCGCAATCTGCCTACTACTCTTCGCGCCTCGGCATCCCTCCCACTCAAATCCCTGATTTCTATCGAGAAAACATCAAGGGGAATGATAAGGTGGAACTTAAGATGCTTCACTTCTTCGTTGATTCAGGCATCAAGGACACTCCCTATTATTGGGGCGAATTTTATAAGGCGTTGAAGCTATATATCGAGCTGAAAAAGGATTGCGAAGAGCTTGACTCGCTCAACCTTGGGGGCGGATTTCCCATCCGCAACCACTTGGGCTTTGAGTATAATTATGAGTATATGATTAATGAAATCATCACCAATATCAAGCGTGCTTGCGAAACCGACGGCGTGCCCGAACCCAACATCTTCACCGAGTTTGGAAAATACACCGTGGGCGAAGCGGGAGCAATCATTTTTCAGGTGCTCGAACAAAAACAACAGAACGACAATGAGCGTTGGTATATCATCGACAACAGTCTGATGAACACCATCCCTGACGCATGGTCGATACAAGAGAAGTTCATTCTATTGCCCATCAATAAATGGCAAAATGAGTATGGACGGGTGAATATTGGCGGCATCAGCTGCGATCATTCCGACTATTATAATTCCGAAGACTTTAATCAGGAAGTACTCCTACCTCTTTATGAAGAGAAGGACAAAGAGCCGCTTTATTTGGGCTTCTTCCACACGGGCGCTTATCAAGATTCGGTGAGCGGATATGGCGGCATCAAGCACTGCCTCATCCCCTCGCCCAAGCATGTAATCATCGACCGCGACGAAAAAGGAAATATCGTCGATACGGTCTATCGCGAAGAGCAATCAGTGAATGAAATGCTGACAATTTTAGGGTATGAGAGTAAGTGAGGGAAGAGGGGAGAGGGGAGAGGCAACCTAACGGTAAATTCTTTCACTTCTTCCCTCTTCCTTTTAATTCAACGCTTCCGCACCACCTGTTACTTCGATAATTTGGTTGGTGATTGCCGCTTGCCGCACTTTGTTGTAGGTCAGCGTGAGGTCTTTGATGAGTTCTGTTGCATTGTCGGTGGCTTGGGTCATGGCGGTCATGCGGGCGCCATGCTCTGCTGCTTGCGAGTCAATGAGCACTTTGAAAAGCATCGTTTGCAAGGCTTGCGGAATAAGGTTGGTGACAATCTCTTCCTTGTTTGGCTCGAAAATAAAGTCTGAAACTAAATGATGGTCTTCGCCCAATCCTTTCGCAATGTCTTCTTTAATGGGTAAATATTGCTCCACAGTGGGCTCTTGCACGGCAGCGTTGATAAACTTGTTATAGACCACATCCACACGGTCGTATTGATGGTTGCGGAACATGGTCATCAATTCGTTAGCCATCTCACTCACCCCTTCAAAGTTCAAATCCTCAATTAACACGTCATCTTCTTTGGCGGTGCGAATCTTGCGCGATTTGAGCAGCTTCACCGCTTGGCGACCAATCACAAAAAACTGCACCCGACCAGCCTCAAACTGATACGGATAGCTTGTCTGCGCATGTTCTAAAGCCGCTTTGGTGATGTTGGAATTGAAGCCGCCACAAAGCCCTTTATTGGTGCTTGCGAGCACAATCAGTATGTTCTCAGGCGGACGCTGGTCGGTGTAGGGCGATTCCGAACCGCTCAAGCCTTCGCTCAATTGCGAAAGGATATAAATCAGCTTCTCGGCATAAGGGCGCATGCGGGTGATGCTGTCTTGCGCCTTCTTCAATTTCGCCGCCGACACCATCTTCATCGCACTAGTTACCTGCTTGGTGGTCTTCACCGAGCCTATCCGAGTTTGTATTTCTTTTAAGTTTGCCACGTGAGGAGTTATGAGTTATGAATTATGAGTTATGAGTTGATGGGTTTGAGAATAGTTATGAGTTGGCTACAGGCGCAGCCAACTCATAACTCATAACTCATAACTCATAACTCTTTACGCATTCCGCTGCCACTTTCTCGATGTTGGCGATGCCTTCATCGGTGATTTTGCCTACACGGAGTTCATCGAGGGTGCTTTGATGTTGCATGCTCATTTGCTCAAGGAAGTTGCGCTCAAACTCTGCCACTTTATTCACCGGCACATCGCGGAGCAAGCCTTTCGTGCCGCAATAAATCACAGCTATCTGATGCTCCACCTTCATCGGCTTATATTGTCCTTGCTTGAGCAATTCCACGTTCTTGCGCCCCTTGTCGAGCACATTCATAGTGGCAGCGTCGAGGTCGGAACCGAATTTCGAGAAAGCTTCCAGCTCACGGAACTGCGCTTGGTCGAGTTTCAGCGTTCCTGAAATCTTTTTCATCGACTTCACCTGCGCACTACCGCCCACACGAGAAACCGAAATCCCCACGTTGATGGCAGGGCGAATGCCCGAGTTGAACAAGTGCGACTCTAAGAAGATTTGTCCATCGGTGATGGAAATCACGTTAGTCGGAATGTAGGCGGAAACGTCGCCCGCTTGCGTTTCGATAATCGGCAGGGCGGTGAGCGAGCCCCCACCTTTCACCATTGGTTTCAAGCTTTCGGGCAGGTCGTTCATGCCTTTGGCAATCTCGTCCGACTCCACAATCTTGGCGGCACGCTCCAATAGGCGTGAGTGCAAATAGAACACATCACCCGGATAGGCTTCACGACCCGGCGGGCGACGAAGCAGGAGCGAAACTTCACGATAGGACACCGCTTGCTTCGAAAGGTCATCGAAGATGATGAGCGCATGGCGACCGGTAT
Source organism: Mangrovibacterium sp. (assembly GCA_047974225.1). Lineage (GTDB taxonomy): Bacteria > Bacteroidota > Bacteroidia > Bacteroidales > Prolixibacteraceae > JBKEDC01. The sequence goes on along the minus strand of JBKECD010000056.1, from coordinate 30,925 downwards.
CACGGAAGAACTCGCCAATGGCAGCACCGGCATAGGGCGCATAGTATTGCAAAGCCGCAGGGTCTGAGGCGGTGGCTGACACAATCACCGAATATTTCATTGCGCCATGCTTTTCAAGCGTTGAGGCGATGTTTGCCACCGTTGAGCCTTTCTGCCCAATCGCCACATAGATGCAATAAACCGGATTGCCAGCTTCATAGTTATCTCGTTGGTTGATGATGGTGTCAATCGCCACAGCGGTCTTGCCCGTTTGGCGGTCGCCAATAATCAGCTCACGCTGCCCACGACCAATTGGAATCATCGCATCAATAGCTTTCAATCCTGTTTGAAGAGGTTCGGTTACAGGCTGGCGATAAATCACCCCGGGAGCTTTACGCTCCAGCGGCATTTCATATTTCTCGCCGGCGATTGCTCCTTTGCCATCAATCGGATCGCCGATGGTGTTCACCACACGACCAAGCAGGCCTTCGCCCACTTCAATGGAAGCGATGCGCTGCATGCGCTTCACAGTGTCGCCCTCGCTCACTTGGTCAGACGAACCCAAAAGCACTGCTCCCACATTGTCTTCTTCGAGGTTTTGCACAATTCCTTTAATGCCCGATTGAAATTCAATCATCTCATTGGCTTCCACATTTTGCAAGCCATAGATGCGAGCGATACCATCGCCCACGGTGAGCACCGTGCCCACTTCTTCAAAGTCGGTGGATGATTTCAATCCCTCCAACTGCTGCTTGAGTATCGCCGATACCTCGGCTGGTTTTATACGATCTGCCATTTGTTTTATTTTAAAGCCCCCTCCAACTCCCCCGATGGGGGAGGGTAAAGGCACTAGGTTTATTATTAGCCCCTCCCAACCTCCCCGAAGGGGAGGAGTAAAGGTACTGAGTTTATTGTTTTAAAGCATACAGCCCAAAGCCCCTTGCAATCGGTGCTGAATGCTGGCGTTATATTCTTCTTGGTCGATGCGAAGCACGAAGCCCCCGATGAGTGAAGGGTCGATTTGTGTTTCGAGTTCCACCTTGCTTTGGAGTTCTTTTTCGAGCTTTGCCACTAGCTTTTGAATAGTCGCTGCGCTCATATCAACAGCGGTAGTCAAGCGCACCGACTTCAAGTTTTCATGCTTGCGAAATAAAGCTTGCAGACATCGGCAGATACCTTCAAAATGGGTGCTCCGTCCGTTTTCGACCACCATATTCATAAAGCGAAGTGTGAGCGGATGAATCTTTCCCTCGAAAGTATTCGTCAAGATGGTGTTCTTTTCAGAAACTTTCATGGTCTGATTATCGAGCACCAGCTTTAAGTCGCTCGCCAGCGAAGCGAGCAAGTCGATATCCGCTTTCACTTCTGTTAGCTGCTTCTTTTCTTCAGCAAGGCTGAAAAAAGCTTTGGCATATCTCACCGCTATTGCACTGTAATCCATGACTAGTTCAGCTTTAAATCCTCAATCAAATCATTGACAAAAGCCTCTTGCTTTGCCGATGATTCCAACTCTTTGCCAATCACTTTCGATGCCACCAGCACCGAGAGTTCAGCAATCTCTTTCTTCATTTCAGCCACTGCCGCTTTCTGTTGCGATTGGATTTCCGCCTGCGCCACTTTAATCATCTTTTCAGCTTCTGTGTGTGCTTGGGCTTTCGCTTCGAGTAGCATTTTATCTTTCATCTCACGTGCTTCCTTCAGAATTTGGTCTTTCTCTTGGCGAGCTTGCGCAATGATTTCATCTTGGTTGGCACGGAGGATGTCGATTTCCTTGCGCGCATTGTCGGCAGCGGTGAGTGCTTTGTCAATCGAATACTCACGTTGCTTCAAGGCATGCAAAATCGGTTTCCACGCATATTTCTTCAAGATCCAGAACATGATTCCGAAGATGACAAGCATCCAGAATATCGTTCCGACTGAGGGGGTTAAGAATTGAGGCATAACTAAATCTAGTTTTAATGTTTTCAAAGTTTGCTAGCGTTCAGGCAATCCCTGAAGCTAGCAAACACTTAAATGATCTACACAAATAGAATCAAGAAACAGACAATCAATGCCACGAACGCCACACCCTCAATAAGGGCTGCCGCCAAAAGCATGTTCGAGCGAATCTCGCCCACAGCTTCTGGTTGGCGCGCAATAGCTTCCATCGCTCCAGCACCGATGCGACCAATGCCAATACCTGCCGCAATAGCTGCAATACCAGCACCGATACCAGCACCTAGGCTAGCCAATCCTGTTCCCATGTTGCTCAAATTAGCAACTGATTCTTGTAGAAGAACTAATAAACTCATAATATATTGTTTTTATGGTTGTTTCTTTTTTTAAAGTACCTAAGTGCCTGAGTTCCTAAGTGGGCTGCGCCACTTTTCAATCTTCATTTATATGTCGCCCCTACGGGGCTTTGGTGGTGGGGTTCATCTTTCCCCCGGGTTGAAACCCGGGGCTACTAAGATGTCGCCCCGATGGGGCTGCAACTCTCCATTCTCCCTCCATTTAGCTAGCAGTTGCACTATCCCCCCTCTTTCTACCCCCGTGCCTTTACCCCTCCCCTTGGGGAGGATGGGAGGGGCTTGTCGCCGTCCCTATATATATAGCCGATAATAATGTGAACACGAATGCTTGAATGAACGCTACGAGCAAGTCAAGCATCTTAATAAACACCGATAATCCCACCGAAAGCGGACTTACGCCAATGCCGGCAATCTCGCCCATGATGTTGGAGAATACAAAGATGAGTGCCACAAACACCGCTACCACCAAGTGCCCTGCAAAGATATTCGCAAACAAACGAATCATCAACACAATCGGCTTAATAATCATCCCCAGCAATTCGATGAATGGCATCAGCGGCACTGGATATTTCATCCACCAAGGCACATCAGGATTATAAATCTCTTTCCAATAGTGATGGTTCGCACTCACCGTGGTCAATACAAATGTGAAAGCTGCCAAGCACAATGTAATCGAAATATTTCCGGTTACATTTGCCCCAAAAGGCGGAATCGGAATCAGTCCAATCAAGTTATTAAAGAGAATGAAGAAGAAGACTGTGAGCAGATAAGGCATATACTTCTCATACCGCTCCTCGCCGATGCAAGGCACTGCAATATCATCTTTCACAAAGCCGATGAACGGCTCCATGGCATTCTGCAAACCTCGTGGCGCTTTGCCTTCGTTTGCTTTCATCGACTTAGCCACTGCCAAGAACACCCACAACAGGATTAGCACACTCAGCAGCAAGCCCACCACCACTTTAGTAATCGAAAAATCCCAAGGCACATACACTTCGCCATTGGCAAGTGTTTCCACAATTCGCCCTTCGTGTGCGCCCTCATGCGCCAGCTCAAAACCTTTGTAGGCTGCATGCCCATGCTCAAACTTCGAGGAGAAGAAGGCATGAAATCCACTGTGCTCACTATATAATAGTATCGGCAGCGGAATCGAGATGTGATGTTCGCCGATGGTCATGATGTGCCATTCGTGCATGTCATTCACCTCTTCCATGGCGAATTTGCCGGCATCAAACTTCGCATGTTCCTCTTCCGAAGCCCACGCAGCAAGACTGCCGACACTCATCATAAAGCTTAGCGCTAGGATTTTTATCTTATTTATTAATGCCATATCGTTATTTTGTTGCTTTGGTCTGATATGTTCTCACGATGCGCTGCATGCTGATGGTTTCCGCCACGAGATAAACCAGATAGCACACCGCAAAATATATTAAGAATGGAGTGCCTTCTACTTGTTTTGCCAGAATACAGCCTATTGCCACGCCAAAGTAGATAAGCATTTTTGCCAATGCACACACCTGATGCCACAGGGGGAATCTCTGAGTTTGCTTTTCGAGCAGCACCAATTCAACTTTATGCGTCGCCACCGTAATCACAAAGAATAGCACCACCACCCAATCGCCAAAGCGTAGGCTCAGCTCGGGCAGCAAGTATGCATCAAGCGCATGGTTGGCTAGCAGCAATGCCGCAGTCAATAAGCTCATTCGTGAGAGGTAGTTCTTCATTTCTTAAAGTGCGAAATGCGAAGTGCAGCGTGCGAAGCAAATGCGGCAACTCTGCCCAATTCGCAATTCGTAATTATTAATTCGTAATTGATTCGGCTAATGTAAGGATTGAAAACTTGAAATGAAATTATGTGTCATAAAAAATACCATTTGTTTTGGTTTAGATAATATTGGCAACTATTCGGGCTGTTCGTTCAGTGGATTTCAAATTAATTGTAATTTCGCATTTTGAAATAAGAAAACATAACCATAAAATCAATTGTCAAGTGCAATTTGTTTGTGGAAGTTTGAAAAAAATATAAGGTAACTATGACAGCCAATTACTTTCCCACGCTGCAAGCGGTGAACAAAGCGAAGCTCACCATCAATGAAGTAGTATCTCCTACGCCATTAATGGCAAATAACAACCTATCAGGACTCTATGGTGCGAATGTGATGCTCAAGCGAGAAGACTTGCAGGCGGTGCGCTCCTATAAGATTCGTGGGGCATATAATAAAATCAAGAGCTTGACTTCGGAGCAGCTGGCAAACGGAATTGTGTGTGCCAGTGCGGGCAATCATGCGCAAGGAGTGGCATTTTCGAGCTTCAAACTAGGCATTCAAGCGAAGATATATATGCCCACCACCACGCCGAAGCAGAAAATCAATCAGGTGAAGATGTTTGGCAAGCAGTTTGTGGAGATTGTGCTGACGGGCGACACTTATGACGAAGCGAGCGATGCTGCATTTAAAGACTGCGAGGAAAACGGCAAGACGTTTATTCACCCTTTCAACGACCCTTTGATTATTGAAGGGCAGGCGACAGTGGCACTTGAGATACTGCAAAACTCCGATTGTCAGATTGACTATTTATTTGTGCCTGTGGGTGGTGGCGGATTGATTGCTGGTGTGGGAAGCTATTTCAAGCAAGTGAGTCCCAACACAAAGATTATTGGGGTTGAGCCTGCGGGAGCTCCTTCGATGTCCACCTCATTAAAAAATAAGAAAAACACGAAAGTGGATTGCACCGATAAATTTATTGATGGTGCAGCGGTGCAACGTGTGGGCGACCTTACCTTTGAGGTGGCGCAACGAGTGATTGACGAGATGGTGGTGATTCCCGAGGGAAAAGTGTGTACCAAGATTTTGGAGCTTTATAATCGAGATGCCATGGTGGTAGAGCCTGCGGGTGCATTGTCGATCGCAGCGCTCGATAGTTATGCCGAGCAGATTAAGGGCAAGAATGTGATTTGCATCGTGTCGGGCAGCAATAACGACATCACCCGCACCGAGGAAATCAAAGAGCGCTCCTTGTTATTTGAAGGGTTGAAGCATTATTTTATGATTCGTTTTCCGCAGCGAGCAGGCGCACTGCTGCTGTTCTTGCAAGATATTCTAGGTCCGAATGACGACATCACCCACTTCAACTATATCAAGAAAAGTAATCGTGAGGTTGGTCCTGCATTGGTGGGCATTGAGCTTTCCGATAGGAAGGATTTTGAAGCGCTCATTGAGCGGATGGATAAGCAGGGCTTGGTCTATGAATATCTCAATGACAATGCCCACTTGTTTCAATATCTGATTTGAGGGAATTTACATCCTCAATCGTTTCCCAGCCCCCTCTTTTTCACGCAGTTCATCAATCTCCTTATAGCGATAGATTGACGACTCTTCAGTTTCGTGGCTATCACGCTGAATGAGTTCGAGCTGATGAATAAAGAACTCTCGTTCGTGGATTTCTTTGAGTTCTATTTTTCGTTTGCGACGTTGGTGTGCCAGTTCGTTTGTCAAATCATGGATGATGATTTGCAGATAATGCGAGCTATTGGCATCGTGCGAGCGATTCAAGAAGAAATATTTCACCGCCAAGACAATCAGGATGCCCAAAATGGGCACATACCACGGGAAAATCACCATTCCCAAAAAGAAGAACGGGAAATTGCCCAAGAAGCGTATTTTGGTCTTCCTGCGTTGGTTTTTGCAAGTGATGAGCTTTTGAAAGCCAAATAAATTTGCCTTTTTCACTGTGTCATTCAGCTCTTCATTGTCATAGAGAGCTTGCAGCACCGCCCGCGTATTTGCCATTCGCTGTCCCCAATATTGGGTTGCTGCCGAATAGCCCACCACGCCAGCAGCCCACCACCCATAGAAGATAGCGAGGAGTAGATAGAGGAAGATTAAGGCGTTTTGCATGGTGCTAAACTCCTAAGATTCAAATTGCTTCAAGAAGCGCAGGTCATTTTCAAAGAAATGACGGATGTCTTTGATGCCATATTTGAGCATGGTCATGCGTTCGACGCCCATTCCGAAGGCGAAGCCTGAATATTTCTTGGAGTCGATGCCACACAATTCGAGCACATTAGGATCAACCATTCCGCAGCCGAGGATTTCGAGCCAACCGGTGTATTTACACACATTGCAACCCTTTCCGCCGCAGATGCTGCAACTCACATCCATCTCCGCCGAAGGCTCGGTGAAGGGGAAGTAGGAGGGGCGAAGGCGGATTTCAGTTTTTTCGCCGAAAAGTTCGCGAGAGAAATATAATAAAGTTTGTTTTAAGTCGGCAAAGGACACATTTTCATCCACATACAGTCCTTCGATTTGATGGAAAATGCAGTGCGCACGTGCCGAGATGGCTTCATTGCGGAACACCCGACCGGGGAAGATGGCACGGATTGGCGGTTTGGTGTTTTCCATCACTCGGGCTTGCACGCTTGAGGTGTGTGTGCGAAGCAAAATGTCGGGGTCTTTCTCAATAAAGAAGGTGTCTTGCATGTCGCGTGCAGGGTGCTCAGGAGGGAAGTTTAGGGCAGAGAATACATGCCAATCATCCTCAATCTCAGGACCTTCAGACACGGTGAAGCCTAGTCGAGCGAATATCTCGATGATTTCATTGCGCACCAACGACAGCGGATGGCGAGTGCCCATGCGAATGGGCTCACCCGGCATGGTGAGGTCGGCTTTATTTTCGACTTCTTGCTTGGTCTCGAAGCTTTCTTTCAGTCCGTCAATGGTTTCTTGCACCGCATTTTTGAGGTCGTTCATCGCCTGACCGACTTCACGCTTTAGAGCAGGCTCTACATTTTTGAAATCAGCAAACAGCTGATTTACAATTCCTTTTTTGCTGTTATATTTAATGCGCAATTCCTCCACCTCTTGCATGGTGTTGGCTTGCAATTGCGCCAATTCGGCTTGAATTTGCTTAATCTTATCTAACATAGATGTCCTCTTTTATTACGAAATGACAAAGGTAGAAAAAAAATAAAAGGTAAAAGGTAAAAGGTAAACGTATTTTGTCATCTTGTTGATTGGATTTATTGTGTTGATTGCTATTCTGGCTTTCTTTTTTGCGGGAAGGGCTAGGAAATTTTCGGGACTAGGTTTCTTTTTCGCATGAAGCGTTGATTTCATCGGGGGACTGTCTTTCTTCTCTGCGAGATGGCATAGATGCACAGAAATGTCTAGCCATCCAACGGAGTGGAAGGGAAGATATTGTTTCAACATGTTAAATCCAACGAGCTAGATGGTGAAATACTATTTCGACATGTGAAATCCAGCGAAGAAGAAAGGTAGGTATTATTTTGACATGTTAAATCTGACGCGCTGGAAAGTGAAATACTATTTCGACATGTGAAATCCCGCAAACAAGAAAGGTGTTAATTATTCTGCCCAATAGATTGTGCGGAGTAAGAATGCCTTTGTCTAGGCGCTGAGTTCTTTGAGTCTCTGTGGTGAAGACACGACATGCTCATTGTGCTTGGAGTTTGAACAATAGCGCATTAGTTGCAAGTGTAGGCTAGTTGCGATACGGTCGAGAATAAAAACTGCATCAAAAAACAAGTTATAAAAGTCGAATGAGTTATTAGATACTTGACAAAAGGTGAAATTTATTTTAAAAAACCATTGCGCATTAAAAAAGCTTTTTTACTTTTGCGATGAATCAATGTGATTATTGTTGGTTTTAGTGATAGTTGTATTTGATTTTGCAAAGACAAAATTAAATTGACACTAGCGAGTAATTTTAGATGATGTAATAGCTAAATTATCGAATAGATATGCTTCTTGTCGTGAAAAACTATAATAATGCGTTAAGCTTGATAGGGGAAACAAATCCTCTAATGGAATTTCTCTGCAAGAAAATGAGATTTGATTTGGTGATTTCGAGGAAAATGCTAACACACACACACACACACACACACACACACACACACACAGTGCCTATATATACATAGAATAACAGAACAACTCTCGGCATCGGGAGTTGGAAGTCTTTATATAAAAAATGCCATTGGCAGATGTTTATCATCGGTCAATGGCATTTTTGCGTTTGAGGGTTTAGTCGAGCTGTGTGCTTGTATTTTGAAAATAAGGTATATGAGCGATCGTTTTATTTCAAATAATTATTAACTAAAATTTCAAGTTTATGAAAAGAAATCGGAATTCATTGTATCCTGAAGATAGTGGTACAAACAGATTTGTCAAGCTGCATCTATTGTTGTGCATTGCTCTGTTCAGTCATCTGTCGGTGAAAGCGAACGGATTGGATGGAGGGTTGCCCGTGCAAGATGATGCTACGAAAGTAGTTCAGCAAGCAAACATGAAGCAAGTGAGTGGTAAAGTAACCGACTCGGAAGGACAGGCCATACCGGGGGTAACCGTTCGAGAAAAGGAAACCACTAATGGTACAATTACCAATGTTAATGGAGAGTATTCTCTAAAGATCACGGAAGGCGGAGTGTTGCAATTCTCTTTTGTGGGATTGAAAACTCAAGAAGTAGCTTCTGCAGGGAGGTCTATTGTCAATGTGATGATGTTTGATGATTCTGAGAATCTCGATGAAGTTGTGGTAACAGCTTTCGGAACCGCTCAAAAGAAAGAAAGTGTGGTAGGGTCAATTCAAAGTATTCGCCCTGATGATTTGGTTGTGCCAGCAACCAACCTTTCAAATGCTTTTGCGGGTCGTTTGTCGGGTGTGATTGCCTATCAACGTACAGGTGAGCCAGGAGCCGATGGGTCGAACTTCTACATTCGTGGTATTTCAACGCTAAGTGGAGCTAAAGAACCATTAATTATTATTGATGGTGTGGAGGCTACCAATAGCAGTTTGAATGCCCTTCCGCCTGAGGTAATTGAAAGTTTCTCGATTTTGAAGGATGCAACAGCCACAGCGATGTATGGAACACGTGGTGCTAATGGGGTGCTTATTGTATCAACAAAAAGTGGTGCTGATTTGGCAAAGCCTGTTATCAATATCAGAATCGAAAATACAATTAATGCGCCAACATCAACCCCTAGTTTTGTGTCGGCACCTGAATATATGAGGATGTATAATGAAGCTGTTGGCAACCAGTCGTTGGGTGATCGGCTTTATACAAATGAAGAAATATTGGGTACTGAACAAGGCTTGGATAAGTATGTTTTCCCTAATGTGGATTGGTATGACGAGATCTTTAAGTCGTCTTCGATGTCGCAAAATGTTAACTTCAATGTGCGTGGTGGAGGTAAGAAGCTAGACTACTTCATGAACGTGGGTTATAATCACCAAGAAGGTATGTTGAGAGCTAGAAGTAATGAGTTCTTCTCCTATGATAACAACATTAATCTGTCGCGTTTTGTATTTCAAAACAACATCAACCTTAAATTGTCGAATACTTCGAAGATTGGATTGAAATTGAATACTCAATTGCAGTCGAAGCAATCTCCCTCACAAACAACATCGAATTTATATTCTTCGGTCATTAATGTGAGCCCAGTTCTTTTCCCTATTATGTATCCTGGATCGGAAGATGATTCGTGGATTAAATGGGGGGGCACAGCAGAAGGAAATGCATTGACAAACCCATTGGCGGAGCTTGTTCGGGGTTATTCTGATGAATTTGAAAGTGATATTACAGCAAATTTAGATTTCGAACAAAAGCTAGATGTGATTACCAAAGGATTGAGATTTAAAACGCTTTTATCTTTCCGCAACTATTCAACATCAACAACAACTCGTAAGCAAGGATATAACAGCTATCGCACCTCGGGATATGAATTGGGTGATGATGGTGAATATTCCTTTACCATCGAACCGATTAATGAAGAAGTGGAGCCTGTTTTGTCTACAGAAGGTACTATCGGTGGAAACAGAAGAGTTTATTTCCAAGCGTATATTGATTATCACAGAAAGTTTGGGGTGCATGATGTGAGTGGTATGCTGCTGTATAATCAAGACCAGTGGGCTAATAATAAGGTTACCGACTTGATGACCTCGCTACCTAAACGCAAACAAGGTATTGCAGCTCGTGCATCATATGGATATGACGACCGCTACATGATGGAGGTGAACTTAGGGTATAACGGTTCCGAAAACTTCGCAGAAGGTAACCGTTGGGGATTCTTTCCTGCCGTTGCCGTGGGATATAATATTTCTCGCGAGCAGTTCTTTGAACCATTGACTCATGTGGTTTCAAACTTAAAAATTAGAGCTTCTTATGGTTTGGTGGGTAACGACCAAATCGGTAGCGAACGTTTTGTGTACTTGTCTGATATTGAATTGAGTGGTAGTGACGCTTTCAAGACAGGTTACGGATCGACCACAACATCATTGAGTGGTCCGAAATACACGCGTTATAGAAATGATGCTATTACATGGGAGGTGGGTAAGAAACTAAACCTTGGATTAGATATTCAATTGTTTGGTGATTGGAATATTGTGGCCGATATCTTTAGAGAAGATCGGGAAAATATCTTCCAAGAAAAACAAACCATACCAAACTATTTGGGAACATCAGGAACAACGGTATATGGAAACTTTGCTGCTGTGCGCAATCAAGGTTTAGACTTCTCTGTTGATTACGGAAAAGTTATTAATAGTGATTGGACTATTCAGTTTAAAGGAACGTTTACCTATGCATTCAATGAAATTTTAGAATATGATGAGGCTAGCTATATGGAGTATCCTCAATTAAAAAGAGTGGGAAGCCAATTGAATAGAATCACAGGATATGTTTCCGACAATCTTTTTATCGACTGGAATGATGTGGCAAATAGCCCAAGTCATCAAATTTCAGAAAACGTAGCTCCTGGTGATATTAAGTATATTGATATGCCTAATGTGGATGGAGAGCGCGATGGAATCATCAATTCAAATGACAGGGTTGATATGGGATATCCTACTGTTCCTGAAATTGTGTACGGCTTTGGTCCTTCGGCAAAGTACAAAAACTTTGATTTCTCTATGTTCTTCCAAGGGGTTGCACGTACATCTTTGATGATGTCAGGATTCCATCCTTTCGGCACACAAAATAGTCGCAACGTGTTGCAGTTTATCGCTGATGACTATTGGAGTCCAGATAATCAAAATATTTATGCTGCCTATCCTCGTTTGACAAAGGTGGGGCATGGAAACAATACTGCAACATCTGACTATTGGTTGCGCAATGCCGCTTTCCTAAAGTTGAAAAATGCAGAAATTGGCTACACCTACAAAAGAACGCGTTTGTATGTTAGTGGTATGAACTTATTGACCTTCTCTCCATTTAAGAACTGGGATCCAGAGCAAGGTGGAGGTTCAGGGTTGAAATATCCAACGCAACGTTCATTCAATGTGGGCCTACAAGTTAACCTTTAATACCTATACAGATGAAAAAATATATACATAAATTAATGGTCTTTTTGCTTGTGTTAGGAATGTCATCATGCAATTACCTAGATATCGTGCCTGATGAACGTCCAACAGAAGACGATGCATTTAAAGACCAAAAAGCAGCACAAAAGTTCCTATACTCGTGCTACTCTTATTTGCCAAACATTCGCACTGCGGCATCTTCTCTAGATTTAATGACTGGCGACGAGGTTATTACAGCCTTTGAACATGAGTCATTTGCGAAATTCCCCAAAGGAAACTTCACAGCAAGTGCTCCGGTGATTTCTTATTGGAACACCTTGTTTAGCGGTATTCGTCAGTGCTATATTTTTAGAAATAACGTATCAAGTGTTCCTGGATTGTCGCAGAAGCTGATTGATGACTATATTGGACAGGCTGATTTCTTAATTGGTTATTACCATTTTCTATTGATAAGATGCTACGGTCCTACGATTCTGATTAAAGAAGAGCCAGATGTGAATGTTGCTCCTGAAGATTTTGCTGCTCGAAGCTCTTTTGAAGAATGTGTGCAGTTTGTTGTTGATCAATTTGATGCAGCAGCTGGAAAGTTGCCAGATATCAGAACTAGAGAAGAATATGGATTGGCTACTAGCGTGGCAGCAAAAGCGCTTAAAGCGAGAATGCTTTTGTTTGCAGCTTCTCCATTGTATAATGGAAACACCATGTATGCAGATTTTAAAAATATCGACGGTTCAAACTTGATGCCAACAACATATAATGAGCAAAAATGGACAAAAGCAAAAGATGCAGCTGTAGCGGCAATTAATTATGCAGAGCAAATAGCAGGGCATGACATGTATGAAAATACAGGTTATGGTGATAATGGCTATCCAAATGATCCTGTGCAACGCACCTTGCGCTATAATATCATTGAACCTGTAAACTCGGAAGTCTTGTGGGCTGAGACTCGTAATGAAGGAGTATATGGTTTGCAGAATAAGTGTCGTCCATATGTGGCAGGTGCATATTGCTGGAATGGTGTTGGCCCTACAATGGATATGCTGGAACGCTTCTATACTGAAAATGGATTGCCAATTGATGAAGATCCAGCGTATAACTATTCGGGAAGATATCAAGTAGTAACGGTTGGAGACGATGAAGAGAAATATGCTTGCCCAGGAAAAGAAACTGTAGCTTTCAATATGGGGCGCGAGCCTCGCTACTATGCATGGAATGCTTTCCAAGGAGGATACTATGAGTTGATGTCGGCAACAACGAGTGGAGCGTATCAAGACGACCCCGATTTCCAAGAGAAGACAGAAGGAGCTGTTGTTTCTTCACGCTTGGTAACCTCATTGCTTGTAAATGATAACTGTGGTCGTGGCAACCGTACAAACAACTATCCACCATCGGGAGTCTTAAATAAAAAAGGATGTAATCCTTCGGTTAAAGCTAAAACATCAGGGTCAGGGCTAGAAGAAACTCCTTGGCCTGTGATTCGGTTAGCAGAACTTTACCTGACAGTAGCAGAGGCTGCCGTGGAGGTCAATGATTTAGCAACTGCAAAGACTTATTTGAATGTCGTGCGTGAGAGAGCGGGAATTCCTACGGTGGAAGATTCATGGGATGGTGTTGCAACTTTAGATCAAAATAAAATGAGAGAGATTGTTCGCCGTGAACGTCAAATTGAATTTTATCTTGAGGGTCAAAACTTTTGGGATATGAGAAGATGGTTGTTGGCTGGAGAGGCCTTTAATCATAAACATCGTGGTTTTGATATTGCAGCTTCAACCGTGTCGAATTATGCAAAGGTTGTGGAAGTGTCTTTTGAGCGGAAGTTTGAAGAGCAACATTATTTGTTGCCAATTCCAATCAAGGACATCAATGTGAATACAAATTTGGTGCAAAACCCAGGATATTAAAAATAGTAGTTCACTCTGATTTTATTCAAAAGGATAAAATCAGAGTGAGACTATCGAATAAAACAAATTTAAATTAGAAACAGATGAAAAAACTTTTATATGTATTAATGGCATCTTGTTCGATTGCATTTGTTGCGTGTGAGCAAGATGACGTTCCCGAGGTAGTTCCAGCAGAGATTAGCAATGTGCGTTCTGATGCATTGCCTGGTCAGATAGTTGTGCGTTGGGATATGCCTGAGGATGATGAAACGATCCACTACATCAAAGTGGGGTATTATGATCATCGAAAACAAAAAAATGTGATCAATTTATCAAGCTGTGATTCTTTACTCGTTGATAATACTCGCTTAAAGTATGGAGATTATGAGTTTAGCCTTACTCCTTACAGCCACACAGAGACTATGGGAGCTACACTCCAACATGCAGGTAAATCGGGTGCTGCTCCTTCAACAGAGATAATCTTAGATGAAGAGAAGTTCACGATTACGGAAGAACAATTAGAATCAAATTCAATACAAAGTGATACTCAGGCACCTATTATGCTTTTTGACGGTGATACAGGTACAATTTATCACTCAAAGTATGGTTCTTCAGCTCCGTATCCTGCATATATCTCTATTGATTTGAAAGAGGAAATATCGCTGTTTAAAATAAATTGGGGCCCTCGCACGAACAATTCAAATGGTAAGCCCTCCGACGTTGATTTGTTTGGAAGTACCGATGGTGTAAATTGGGAGCTTATTGTAAATCTAACGAAAGAAGCTGATGAATTGCCAAACACCACAAGTGATTGGTATTATTCACCAATTCTAAGATCAAGCAAGCCATTCTCGTATTTGAAACTGTCGGTAAATGCTGCTGTAACAGGAAGCAATGTACAAGAGTATCCCTTCTGGAGTATGAGTGAGCTGCAGATTTTTAAAGTAAACACAGAGATTATCGACCCAGAATCGCCTACTTACGTAGATTAGATAGTTATTTGAATTTAAGTTGATTATAGCCAGAGTGTTTACTTGAAGTTTGTGTAATTACATTGCTATTGAGTAAAACTCTGGTTATTTGTTTTATCTTTGAATTAAATTAGAAAATTAACCAAAACGAAATGAAAAAACTAATAATCTTAGCCTTGGCGTTCGGCTCTCTTGTAGGATGTTCAAGTGCCCCCGAGTGGAAAACAAAAGCTGAACATGTTCATGCTGTAACAGACTTGTCCCATGAATTTACATTTTATGCTGACAATCGCTTTCACCAGCAATATTTGCCCTATCAAGAGGGGGCGCGCAACTGGTGTAATTTGTATAACTATGATTTTTCAGATGCCAATTTGTTGATTTTGTTGGATTGTAATCCAAGAATTGGGTATAATGAAAAGGATCGAGCAAGCATCAAACAATTTCTTGCCGAGGGAGGTGGAGTGTTGGTGTGTGCAACAGATAAATCGGAAGCGCAAAATGCTCTTTTGTCAGACTATGGAGTACAATTTACTCAATCTTCAGAAGCTCCTTTAAAAGCAAATGGTGCGTACACTGGGATTTCTCTTGAGGATAAAGGAAATTTTGTGGCAGATCTCGAAAATCCAAGTAAATGGGAAGTGTTGGTTGAGGATGCTAAAAGTTCACCTGTTGTTGCTCGTCGTAGGGTGGGAAAAGGAACGCTACTTGTTTCTTCGCGCAACATGGCAGGAAGTCATCCAAGTGCACGCGATTCAATCAATACGCAATTGTGGAAACCTCTATTGCTTGAAGTAGCTTCGGGTAAAGAGGTTGATCCATCTCGGAAGCCTGCATCAAAAAAAATATCCGATTTAGAACACAACGATGACCACGGTACATTCTCTCTAGCGTATAGCGACTATATGCAGCCTTATGCAGACGCAATGGTTGAAATCTATAAAGCATCGTTTCCTTATATTGAGAAACGAATGGGAGTTCCCCTCTCTCCGGGCATGGCATCTAAGATTGCCTTGTTGCCAACAGGTGGCGGAGGTTTTTCTAGTGGGCATGTAGTGGCTTTGGCTGTGTGGTGGGGAGGATTTCCCGAGAGAAAAGATAGTATGATTGAGTTTCTTACTCACGAGTCAGTCCATTCTTGGGTTTTGCCTTATGCAGAAGTATGGAACGAGCCAATAGCAACTTATGTTGGAAACTTAGTTATGTTGGATATGGGTTATGAGGAAGAGGCTTTAAAACGAATCCAAAACACAATTGAACGAGCGTCTAAATATGATCCATCAATGAAAAATTACGATATTCGTGGTAATCTGACAGGCAAAGGGGAAGAATTAGATAATGGAGCCAAAAATAATATTCACTGGGGAAAAACTTATTGGGTTTTTGAAGAGCTGAGAAAAGAAAATCCAAATGTATTGGCGGATTATTTTCAGGCTAAACGACGTTTGGCAACGAAAGAATCCGTTGAAAAATATGATATGAATAATACAGTAGCTGTTTTGAGTGTTGCTATGGGTAGAGATATGTTTGCATGGTTCAATAAGCATGGTATGCCTGTGAGTAAAGCTAAAGCTACAATAAAATATTGATGTATAATTTAAATCTAGCATTATGAAAATGGATGTAACAGAAAGAATTTGCAGGAAAGGAATAATAATTCTTATGGCCATAATAAGCTTCACGGCAATGGCTTCATGCACAAAAGAAGATCTGACGCCTGAAGAAAAACCAGGCACTTTTGAGATTTCAGATTCTAATAAGTCGGTTATTTTTGCTGCTGCTACCTCGGTACAGAGTATTGGCATAAAAACAACTGTTGAGGATATAAAGGTTGAGAGTAGCCAAAGTTGGTGTACTCCCATTTTTTATCCAGCAGCCAAAAAAATTGAATTTGAAGTTGCCGATAATGCTTCGCTTGATCAACGTGAGGCAATAGTTAAAGTGTCTCACAATGGCGTGTCGGAAGAAATTAAAATTACACAGTTTGGGATTAATCCAGCAATTATTATTGAGAGTGATACGATTATAACTACCTTTGAGGAGAAAAAGGTTACGCTAGAAGTATTTTCAAACGTTGATTTGGTAGCGGAAAGTAAGGTCAGTTGGTTTACGAAAGCAGCTGAATTGAAAGCAATAACAGTTAATCCAGTAAAAAGAACTTTTGATTTTAACTTAGCAGCATTGCCCAATGAAGAACTTTCAAGGAAAGGATTGGTTTTGATTAAACAGGTAGATGGAGATTTGTCGGACACAATTGTCATTAAGCAACAAGTGCTTGAAATAGGAGACGATTATACACCAGGTAAATCTGACGTTTTTGAGAAGGATAAAAAATTAACCATTGTTTCTGCTACTTTAGACCCGTCTGAAAAGTATCAAAATAATCAGGGAATAGATAAAAGTTTCGATGGAGACTTAACAACATTGTATCATTCTCCATGGAGTGGAATGCCAGAACAACCAACAATTACCTTAGAATATGATTTAGATCCTACGGATTCAGATATTATGAACTATATGATATTGTATCCAAGATCATCGGGAGCTAACGGGATTTTTAAAGATGCTACAATTTGGGTAACAACCGAAGATAATTCAACATATCAAAAAGTTTTTGATTATTGGGCGTCGGTTACTACTACTCCCCAAGTGGTGGAGTTTGCTACTCCGATTGTAAAACCACGAAGAATTAAAATCGAGGTTACAGATTCCTATACGCATGATGCAGGGAAGTATTATGTCTCTTTAGCTGAAATTGAATGTTATGAGAGTAGGACGTTCTCTTCATTGGAGGGCGATTTAGCCTACTTTACAGATGCAACTTTCTCGGAGTTGAAAGAAGGGGTTGGAATAGAAGATGTGTTGAATATAAAAAATGCATTCATAAAAAATATTGCAACTTATTTGTTGGCTGGAGAATATCCCACAGAATATAGAGTGCAGGAGTATGAGGCGTATCGTCCAGTTGATGAGCTTAAAGCAGAGTTGAAAACTAGTGGCTACAATCAATTTGAGAACCCAACAGGAATGTATTTTGAAGAGGGTGAAGACGTTGTGGTTTTTGTAGAACAAGGCATTGGCGAACAAGTTGCTCTTCGTGTAAGAGATTTTGGAGAAGGACAGCAAGATTATTCTTATAAGTTGGGTGAAGGAGCGAATGTCTTAACGATGAAGGGAAAGGGAAATGGTTATGTCGATTATTATACGAGCAATTGGGAGACTGCTCCCGATGCGAAGATCCACTTTGCCTCAGGGAAGGTAAACGGATACTATGACATTGCTCTCCACAGCAATGATGATGGAGCGGTTATTCTTGACAATGCTGTGAGTGAAATCTTAGATATTAAAGGCCAGTATGTAAATTTAGCCTATGATGTAAATTCTTTGAAAGATAACGCCTATAAAGAATTAAAAGATCTCACGATTATGTATGACAGTATCGTGGGAAGTCAGTTTACGATTATGGGGCTTAGAAAATACAATAGAGTGCCAAAGAATCACATGTTTGGTCGAGTGATGTGGGATGGTTTCATGTCGGCTGGCGGTTTGGGTGCTCAATTTAACGTATCGACACTCAAGAATCTTGCGAATCCAACAAACTTACGTACCGAAATTTGGGGGCCAGCCCATGAGTTTGGACATGTAAATCAGGTTAGACCAGGTATGAAGTGGGTTGGCACGGCTGAATGTACCAATAATATTTATTCTTCGTGGATCCAGTATTGCTATTCTCCCGAAAATCTACGCCTTGAACATGAAAAGTTAGGCGGGCTTATTGGAGGTCGATTTAATGCTTACTTTAACAATGGACTAGTATCAGGTCAGGAGTGGGGGCTGCAAGGAGGACCCGATGCTGCCTATGGACCCGATGCCGATGGAAAATGGGGAGGAGACCATTTTGTGAAATTATGCCCACTATGGCAATTGCAACTGTATTATCATGTGGCAGGAGAAGGGAACTCATGGCATCATCCTTATTTTTGGGCTGATATCTTTGAAGTCGTGAGAAACACAGATGACTCGAGCATGTCGCATGGAGAGTTGCAGGTTTTCTTTGTCAAAAATATGTGTGATGCAGTTCAAGAAGACCTTACAGATTTTTTCATCAAAGTTGGCATGTTGAAAGAAGTGGATAAGTATTTTGGGGATTATTCGTCGGCACAAAAAACGATCACTAAAGACATGGTTGATGATATGGTGAGCTATGCAAGCAAATATCCTAAGCCTGATACTGATGTGATTTATTATATCACAGGGAACAGTATTGATGCGTTTAAGAACCAAAAGAAAGTGACAGGTACTTTCGGAAGTGGTATAACTGGCACTTCAACGAAGGTGATTTCGCATAGCACATGGAAAAATGTAGTGGTATTTGAAACCTATGCAGGAGATGATATTACGCATATTGCTATGGTGGGTACAGGAAGCGAAACAAGAACAACGACTACCGTTTCCTATCCTGCTGGTTCAACTAAAATTATGGCAGTAAGCTATGATGGTACGAGAACACTTGTGTTTGGAGAATAATGGGAATAGCTTATCGGTTGAGAAAATAAGGGTGTTTCAAAAGTGAGTCTTTGAGCCATCAGGTCGGCTCCAAGTCGCAAAGTTCCGACTCGATTTTGTGCTCTTTGTAACATTTCAACAGAAAGAGCGTCTAAACTTCCATTTAGACGCATTCTAAATGTTATTTTTATTGCATTGATTTTCCGTTAGTTGAAAAATATTTTCAAAAAAGTTACTCAGAAAAGTGCAAAAAGTATGTCGCAAGTATATATGTATATATGAAGGGACATCAGATTGCAATCAATGATTCGCCGACGGGTGAATCGGTCTTTCAACCACCAATCAAAACAGATGGATTGGTGTAAACAGTTACTTTTTTAAATTATTTATCATGACTACAAAAATCAATTACGTGAACAGCCAAATTAGAATTGGCGAAATGGGCAGCTTGGCTGAGGGTGTTAAAAGCAAAAAAGCTTTGCTGAATGAATCGACAGACACTCACCTTTTGGGGGTGATCGGCAGACTGGAAACAACATTCGGGGCTTTGAGCTTCGCAGTCAATGAAATGCAGGTGAGGTCGAAACGGGCCGACTTCCTGAAGGAAGAAGTGCTCGCTTTCCGAAGCTTGCACCAGTTGGTGAAAGGCTATGCGGGCTTGCAGAATGCTTCGGTGAGCACGGCTGCAAATGCGATGCTCGAGGTGTTGAACCACTATTATAGTAAGATTACCCAACAGCGAGGACAGAAGGAGATTCACACGCAAGTAACTTCGTTGCTTGGCGATTTGGACAATGCGAGTATGCAGGCGATTATCCCTTCGATGATGTATTGCGAGGGTGCTGTCGCTAAGCTCAAGGAGGCTCAGGCTGCCTACTTGGAGCAGTATATCGACTATCGCACGGCACGCGATAAGCAAGTGGCTCAGCAAAATGCTTCGGTATTGACCAAAGAGTTGGTGCAGCTGATTAATCACGATTTGGTGGACTATCTGAATGCGATGAGCAAGGTGGAAACGGTGGATTATAGCGATTTTTCAGCGGCTGTGGCGGCGCTCATCAACGAGCACAACATCATCTGCAAGACGCGAAAAACTCGGTCGTTAAACAAAGTCGTAGTGTCAGCGAGTGAAAATGAACCTGAGCCAGAGGCATAGCAAGTCTTTGGCGTTGAATGAAAAAAGCCAGCCTTAGGGTTGGCTTTTTTTTGCGATATGTTGAATCAAGGTATTATTTAAGGGGGTAAATTTCGGTTTTAGAACTCCCCGTATGCGAATAACCATAAAACGTGCTATTTTTGTAGAAATATTTAGTTTTAAACATGAAAAAGCTTATCGTAATATGTTGCTTAAGCCTTATTGCTTGGCATTCTTTCGCCCAAACCGACTCGCTGCGTTCGTCCGTTGATTCAACCTATATCCATGAGCTTCGTGCCATGCAAGAAAAACTACGTCTGCTCGAAGCTCAGCAACGCAAGATTGATGAGCTCGAATTGCAGCGTGAAAATGATTCGATTCAAAACAGCCTTCTCGAAGCCGAAGTGGCACGGTTGAGTGGCATTACTAATGCCGCAGATAGCGACACGGTGCGCCTCACTTCTGCTGATATTAAACGTAACCTGATTAGCTCTCGCATGAAGGTGGTCATCGACCTTGCGCAAAATGCCGAATACGACGAGGTCGGAGTGCCAGTGATTGGAGCAAAAAACGATACGCTGTTTTACCTCTATGCCAAGAATGGTGGACTGACAGCCGCCGAGCGTGCCGAGCGAACTAACAAAAAAATCCAGCAATTTTATGATGCCGATAGCTTCGAGGAAAATAAACTCCACCTCGTGGAGCTGAACGGAAGCTATGATGTCATGTATGACCAATCGACAATCCTTAATGTTTCGGCAAGTGATGCACGGGTGCACGGCTCAACGCCCAAGCGCATGGCATCGGATGTGGAATGGCTGATTCGAGATTCGATTTCTGCAGGACGTGTGGGCAATAATCTTATTCGCTGGATTATTCGGATTCTTCTGGCGTGTGGCGTGATGGTGCTTTCGTGGCAGATTCTCCGCCTTGTGGGCAAAGGGTATGACCGCATGTTGGCGCTCGCCGATGAAAAACAAAAAACATGGTTTCGTGATTTGAGCTATCGGAATTATACCTTTATGACTGCCGAACAAGAGCTCAAGGCAAGCCAGTTTCTGCTGCGCATCATCAGTTGGACGCTTTATGCGCTATTTTGCTACATTTCGCTGCCTATCCTCTTTAGTATTTTCCCTTTCTCGCGAGGCTGGGCGGATGTGTTGTTTCACCTGATTTGGTCGCCTTTCAAAAGCATTTTCTCTTCCATCTGGAACTATCTGCCCAACATCTTTAGCATCTTGGCAATTTATTTTAGCATGCGCTATTTCATTAAGTTTGTACGCTATATCTTCGTGGAGATTGAAACCGAGAAACTCAAAATCAATGGATTTCATGCTGATTGGGCGATGACCACCTATCAGATTGTGCGCTTTGTGCTCTATGCTTTCATGTTTGTGCTCATATTTCCGCTGCTCCCTAATTCGGAATCGGGCATTTTTAAAGGGGTGTCAATGTTTCTCGGGTTGCTCGTGTCGCTTGGCTCATCTTCAGCCATCTCCAACATGGTGTCGGGATTGGTGATTACCTATATGCGCCCGTTTATGATTGGCGACCGCATCAAAATCAATGACGTGGCGGGTGATGTGATTGAAAAAACGTTGCTCGTTACACGCATCAAGACGGTGAAGAATGAAATCATCACCATTCCAAACTCCTCAGTGCTCACAGGCAACACAACAAATTATACTTTTGAGGCGCGTGAAAAAGGATTGATTGTCCACAGCTCGGTAACTATCGGATATGATGTGCCTTGGAAAGACATGCACCGTGCGCTGATTGATGCGGCATTGAAGACAGAGCATATCATGCATGAGCCTCTGCCCTTTGTGCTGCAAACAAGCCTAGAGGATTTCTATGTGAGCTATCAGATTAATGCCTACACCCACGAAGCGAGTAAGCAAGCTCTCATTTATTCTAACTTGCATGCCAATATCCAAGACATCTGCAATGAGCGTGGCATCGAGATCCTTTCTCCTCATTATCGTGCCGCTAGAGATGGGAGCGAAAGCACAATCCCGAAAAGTTATCGGGAGGAATAGGGGGGGTACCCCTATAAAAAAAGGGATGTCCACATGTGGACATCCCTTTTTTATATCTTATTGGGGAGAGTTTATTTCACGATAGCTTTGAACTCTGCGCTTTCTTTGTATTGAGCGAACTCAACATCGGTAGCGATGAATTTCTTAGCGTCAGCAGAAGCAGCTACTGCATCTTTAAGATTAGAGTAAACAGCAGCTTCTTTAGCCATGCGAGCAGCTACAACAGCTTTGAAGTAGGCTACTTTCCAGCATGGGCAATCGCAGTTGTTTAATGCACGAAGTGCACCGTCAGCATCACCGTTAAGGATTTTAGCAATACCTTCGTTTACTGAGTTAGAGCCAGTAAGCAATTTAGCAGCAGTGGCATATTCGCCTTCTTTGATAGCCACGATACCTTCGTTGTAGTTCACTTCAGCGCCAGCACCTGATGCAGCACCAAGAAGTACTTTGGCGTCAGCCACTTTGTTGTCGGCCAATTCACAAGCGCCCAAGTTGTTTTTCACAACTACCGCTGATGACGATTTTTGCTCGGCTTTCACGAAATAAGGTTTTGCTTTTTCGTAGTCGCCACCTTGAGCATACACTACACCGATGTTGTTATAACCTCTCCAGTCGTTTGGATAGTATTTCACTAGGGCTTCATAGAACGCAATTTTTTCAGAGTCAGTTTCTACGAGGCTAGCGCCATAGATTAATTCAGCTGGGTTCAATTGGCTAGCGTCAGTTTTGAATTGAGCCAAGATCTCATCGTCGCTTCTACCGATTACTTCGATATTAGCAGTGATTTTTGAACGACGCAATTGAGGCAAGATTTGGTCTTCCACTTCAGTGAATACTTGACCAAGACTTTTGATTTTTTCTTCACGCACCTCAGGGTCAGTGTACATAGAAAGAACGCGTAGGATTAGATCTTTGTCTTGGATTGAAGATGCTTCCATCAGAGATTGGAAACCGTCCCAGTCTTCAGCAGTGAAATCACTGAATACGCTAGTTTCTAGTTTTGATTTTTTCAAGATTCTGTCAGCAACGTTAGTTCCTGATTTCTTGCGTTTTTCAGAAAGCTTAGTGTTTAAGTCCAAGCCACCTTCAGGAGAAGCGTATGCTGAAACTTTCACATCTTTGAGCTCTTTTCTTTCGTCAGCTTTTACATCTTTAGTGTATTTTTCCAGACCAACGATGCTTTCTTTTCTTTGTTCTGAAGAGCGCACGTTAGCTTGGTTTTTCAAATACATGATGTCGGCGCTGTATGATTCAGGCACGATGCGTTGATAAGGGTCGATGTTGGCATCGTAAACACCAGTAGTGTTTTCTTCACGTTGGATGCCCACGATAGTTTGAGGTTTGTTCACCACCATTTCAGCAGTTGCCATCACGCCTGTTGCAATATTGACAGGAGCAAAATCTACTGATTTACTTCCTTTAGAAGCAGTGATGTGGATCGCCAAGATTGATTCTCGCATGGAATTAGTGTAGGGCACAGCTTCAGAATAAACAAAGTCGCCACCTTTTTTATAGGCGATAACGCTGTTGTTGTCTTGCACTTTTTCACCTTGCACTGTTACTGGAGCGAAAGTAACTTCGCCGTCAGCGGTTGTTAACACTGGGGTAGCCACCACGGTTACTTTCTTTGCGAAGTATTTTTCGGGGAATACACCATTGATGTTTGCTTTCACCTCGCCTGCTTTTGCTTCTAGAGGGTTAGGTGATACGTTGTAGCTGATGTCGTCAGCTTTTTTTTGCATACTTTTTAAGCCTGCACAGCTCGACAATACCGCTGTGGTCAATGCTAATCCAAGTAGAGATTTGAATTTTGACTGATTCATAAAATGCTATTTTTAAAAATATTTGTTTCGTGTTAGTTTGAAAAAACAGCCCAAATATAGATATAATTGTATAAACCACATAGGAATAAGCGGGTAAAGTTGCAGAAAAGTGTATTTTTTCAACTGAAAGCAGCATTTTGCCTATGTGTGTTGGATTGATAATGAACTTGTTGTTTTGTTTTAGAGTTGTTTGCCTGTCTTTTGTATCTCGCGGTCTTTTTTGCTTCCTCTGACTTGTCCAATCACTACGCCGATGACAAATGCAGGCGAATAAATGGCGATGGGATTAAAGGTGGCAAACAGCTTTACGATGATAAACGCGGCGAGCATGAACCCCATCAGCCAATAAATCGACTGCATGTAGGTGTGATACATGGGAGGATAATAGCCATGTGATTTTCGCAGATGATTGACCAGTTGGTCTTGAATTTCGTCGAGTTTTTTGCGCGATTTGCCTGGTTGCTCTACAGCCTCTTTCAGGTTGCCAACTTCGGCTTCCATTTGTTTTCTGATGTTTGCACAACTTGGGCATTCTTCCGCCAAGAGGTCTATTCGCTCGGCATTACGTAGGTATTCTTCAATTCTGAAAAAACGCAGGTCGCTGCCTTTGCAATCTTTGATTTGCTCGAGGGCTTGCTCTTCAAATTTTTGATATCGTGTGCTCATTATTTTTAGATTATAGAGGTTATATTATAAATGTAGTCGTTTTATTTTTTTCAACTCAATCCTCGCTGCCGCTGCAACAGCTTTCTCATCATGCGTGGCGAGCAATTCAAATTCAGGAATGAACTCCACCGCCAATTCCGGATAGATGCGCACAATCTTGCCGATGACTTTTATTGCATTCACGCGCACCGCCTTGGCGCGTTTCTGCTTTTTATAGATGTCGGTACAAGCATCAAGCAATGATGCACATAAGTTCTCTGGGTATTCCAATGTCATCAGTGTGCGCAACAGTCCACGCAGCAACCCATCGGGGCAATCAGGATAAGAGGAAATGAAGAAGCCAATCAATCGAGGTGCATAGGTTTGTAAAAGTGTAGGGCTTTCATCTGCCACCTTATATAATAGCCAAGCTGCTCGCCAATTCCCTTCGGTGTCGGTGGTGTCGGTGCAAATATCCACCAGCTCCGCCATGCACGAAGGCTCATCAAGCACAAGAGCCGCCAACCGCTCCATAGAAAGCGATGTGCGGCTCTTTTGATATAGAAAATCGAGGATTTGGTTATCCATTTAGCAAACTCGTTACTTCATTTTTTAATTTCGGCAAATGATTTATCACAATACTCCAAATCAAATCATCCGATATTTTATCATATCCGTGAATAATTCTGTTCCGAGTGCCGATTATCCTTTGAACATTTTCAAGCTTGAAATCTTTCTCCCTTTTGAGTATTCGATTTGCAGCTTCACCGATTATCTCTAAATTGCGCTCAATAGCTCTTTTTGTTCTGATATCAGAAACATACTCTTCAAAAACTCTTGGCTTGCCTTCATAGTAGCTTTCAATCTCACTAATAGATTGCAAGATGTCATACAGCCAAGTTTGCACATCATTATCCATAAATCAAACATTTAGAGGAGTCAATAGATTTTCTCAGATAAGGGTTATTGATAGCCTTGTCTTCGAGCAAATCAACCGGTCGCTTGAATAATTTCTCTAATGCCGCTTTCAAATCGAAATAATTATCAGCATAGTCGTAAAGTTCAACATCTGAGAAATCAACCAATAAGTCAACATCGCTCGACCGTTTGAAGTTATCTGTCAAAATTGAACCAAACACAAACAGCCTAGCCACCTTGTGTTTATTGCACAAAGCCTTTATTTTATCTATATTCTTATCAATTATTTTCATTTGCTAAAATTTACGTTCCGCCTATTGGGGACTATTTCTTTCTCAAATCAATCTCCAACTCATCCAGCTGCGCTTGCGCCACTCTCGATGGAGCTTCCACCATGACATCTCTGCCGGAATTGTTTTTGGGGAAAGCGATGGTGTCGCGGATGCTGTCTAAGCCGGCAAACATGGAAACCAAGCGGTCGAACCCGAAGGCGATGCCCGCATGAGGGGGCGCGCCAAATTTGAAGGCACTCATCAAGAAACCAAACTGCGCTTCGGCTTCCTCTTTGCTGAAACCAAGCAGACCAAACACTTTTGCTTGCAAGGCTGAATCGAAGATTCGCACCGAGCCGCCCCCAATTTCCACACCGTTGATGACCATGTCATAGGCGTTAGCACGCACATCGCCGGGAGCGGTGTCGAGCAAGGGAATATCTTCAGGTTTAGGCGAAGTGAAGGGATGGTGCATGGCGTGCCAGCGGTTTGATTCCTCGTCCCATTCGAGCATCGGGAAGTCCACCACCCACATAGGCGCAAACACGTTTTTATCCATCAAGCCCATTTGGCGAGCCATTTCAAGACGAAGTTCACCCAGCTGTTTGTGCGTCGCTTCCGAAGCACCCGAAAGCACCAAAATCAAGTCGCCAGCTTCCGCACCTGTGGCAGCAGCCCATTTGGCGAGTTCTTCTTCGGAATAGAATTTATCCACCGATGATTTAAACGAGCCATCGGCATTGCATTTCACATAGACAAGCCCCTTTGCACCGATTTGCGGACGTTTCACCCAATCAGTCAGCGCATCGAGCTGCTTGCGGGTGTATTCCGCACAGCCTTTGGCAGCAATTGCACCGATATATTCGGCATCATCGAAAATTGCGAAATCGTGTCCTTTCACCAAAGTTGAAATGTCGTTCATCAACATTTCAAAACGAATATCAGGCTTGTCAGAACCATATTTTTCCATTGCTTCGGCATAGGGCATGCGGATGAAATCGGGGATTTCCACGCCTTTAGTTGAGCGGAAAAGTTCTTTAGTCATCCCCTCGAAGAGGTTCAAAATATCTTCTTGCTCCACAAACGCCATCTCGCAGTCGATTTGGGTGAACTCGGGCTGACGGTCGGCACGCAAATCCTCATCACGGAAGCATTTCACAATCTGATAGTAGCGGTCGAAGCCTGCCACCATGAGCAATTGTTTGAATGTTTGGGGCGATTGAGGCAGGGCGTAGAACTCACCGGGGTTCATGCGTGAAGGCACGATGAAATCGCGTGCGCCCTCGGGTGTTGATTTCATCAAAACGGGGGTTTCTGTTTCGATGAAGTTTTTATCGTTGAGGTAGTTCCGCACCGCCAACGCCATTTTCGAGCGGAGGATAAGTGTTTCACGCACCGGATTTCGGCGCAAATCGAGGTAGCGATATTTCATGCGAATATCATCACCGCCATCACTTTCGTCCTCAATGGTGAAAGGGGGCACTTCGGAAGCACTCAGCACTTTGATTGTTTCCACATCAAGTTCCACATCGCCAGTTGCGATGTTTTTATTTTTGCTACTTCGCTCGCGCACTTTGCCGCAGACTTGGAGCACAAACTCCCGACCGATTTTTTTCACTTGCTGCTTCAATTCTTCCGAAGCATGTTCATCAATCACGAGTTGGGTGATTCCGTATCGGTCGCGGAGGTCGATGAAAGTCATTGCGCCCAATTCGCGCTTGCGTTGCACCCATCCAGCGAGGGTGATTTGTTGCTCAATATTTGCAGGGCGAATTTCGCCACAGGTATGCGATCTGTACATATATAATATAGTATGAAATTTCTAGCCACAAAAGTAGGATATTTAATTGCAATGTAGAAGAAAAACGGCTATAATCACATAAAACGAAATTTTAAGCACTCCATTTTTAAGCTAAAAGCTTATCTTTGCGCCAATTCAAAGAAAATAATTTATAAGATACTAGAAAAATGGCAACTACAGCAGATTTTAAAAATGGTATGACGATTGATTTTAACGGACAATTGTGCACCATCATTCAATTTCAACATGTGAAACCGGGCAAGGGTCCAGCTTTTGTGCGCACCAAGTTGAAAAACGTGAAAACAGGCAAGGTGATTGACAACACATTCAACTCGGGTGTGAAAGTGGAAACAGTGCGCATCGAGCGCCGTCCTTATCAATATCTCTACCAAGATGATATGGGCTTCAACTTCATGCACACCGAAACTTTCGAGCAAGTGTCTATCGACCCTGATTTGATTCAAAACAATGATTTGATGAAAGAAGGTTCAATCATCGAAATCAACTTCCATGCCGAAACCGAAACTCCACTCACTGCCGAGCTTCCTCAATATGTAGAGCTTGAAGTGACTGAAACGATTGCAGGTGAGAAAGGAAACACCGCTTCATCAACAGCCTTGAAGCCAGCCACAGTGGAAACTGGAGCTGAAATCATGGTGCCCATGTTTATTAATGCTGGTGAAACAATCAAAGTAGATACTTCTGATAGGACGTACAAAGAGCGTGTGCGCTAAGTGTCAGAAGATTGAAGACAAAAAAGGCTAGCTGATTCATTCAGCTAGCCTTTTTTTTTGTTTTTGGGCAACTTATTACAAGATTCCTTCGATTTTAAATACCGCAGCGTATTTGCTAGGGCGTTTTTCGGGGATGGTAATCACCAATTTATCCGCTTTTTGCTGATACTTGATTTTTTGTTTGTTGCCAATCATCTTGATTGAGCAGATTTTATTGCTGTTCACCTCTGATTTCAATCCCAAAGAAGGCAGTTCGATTTCGCCTGCCGAAGGATTGAGCACGAACATATAGAGCGTGCCATCTTTGGTGGTGAATCGCACTTCATCCTTGCCATAGGCAGGGCTGTTGATGGTGCGCTCATTGAAGTGGCTATTTTTCTTTTGCTGTTTCAGAGCTTCCAAATCCGTTTCTCCGGCATTGTGTTTGTCGAGTTCTAAATAGGAATCGAGGTTGTCGCCATAGATTTTCCAAGGCTTGCTGCCATAGATAGCTTCTTGGTTGAGATTGATCCATTCGCCGAGCTCGTCTAGGATAAGCTTATGGTGGGCAGGGATTGTTCCGTCGGACAAAAGTTCCACATTGAGCATCAAATTGCCGTTTTTGCTATTCATGTCCACCATCATTTCGATGACCGAGCGGGCATTGTGTCGGCTTTGCACGTCTTTTTTATAAAACCAACTTGCAAAGGTGGTTGTTCCTTGCCACGGTTCGGGCAGAATTTCATCGGCGCCCCCTCGTTCGATGTCTTTAATTGTTGAAGGTTCGTTGGCGATTTTCCCACATACAATGGCATCGAGTTTGCCATATTTGTTGAGCTTGAAATTATAGAAATTTGTGCAGGCTTCTTTTCCATAGTTGCCATAAGGGAATCCATATCCGTCAAACCAAAGCATATCGACATCATATTTTGTGGCGAGCTCGGTGTGGCGACGCACCCAATTTTCTTTCACGCTTTTTTCCCACTCAGGGGTGCGTTTCGATGGGGGCAATCCATAGAGTTGAGCAGGGTCTAGTCCTTCCCACCAAGTGCCTTTGCCATCTTCCAGAGTGAGGTTGGCATCATAAGGCACACCTTTATATACGCCGCTAGTGTCGGCGCCAAATGCAGGTTTCCACCATCCGAGATAGCGGTCGTCGTGCGAGCTGACAGCAAACTTCAGTCCATATTTGCGAGTTGATTTTTCAAACTCAGCCACAATATCCTTGTGCGGACCAACATTGACCGAGTTCCAAGGGTGATAGGTGGAGTTGAAATTGTCGAAGTGGTCGTGGTGATTAGCCAGCACCATAAAATATTTTGCGCCAATGCTTTTGAAGTATTTCAGCAGGTCGTCGGTGTCGAGGTTTTCGGCTTTCCACTCATTAATCACATCTTTATATCCCTTTTCCGAAGGATGTCCATAAGTTTTGCAGTGATAGGGATAGGCGTTTGCGCCCCATTGCTGATTGCCCACATCCTGCATATACATGTGTCGTGCATACCATCCGCCGCCACTTTCGGGCTCAGTCTGCGCTCCCCAGTGCACCCAAATGCCGAGTTTGGCATCGGAAAACCATGAGGGGCATTGAAACTCATTGCGCAATTCTTCCCACGAAAGTTCTTTTTCTTGTGCCATTGCAGGAAGAGCCACAATGGCAGTCATCAGGAAAATCCAAATTGTCTTTTTGATGTTCATGTTTACTTATTTAATAGGTTTGAAATTTTTTCCAAATGTAATCATTTTTCTGAAATAGGAATGTTTTTGGAAGTGTTTTAGGTGAATTGCAGTTGCTTTCGTTGCTGATGAGTCAAAAAAAAGCAGTCTTGAGAAAATGCTCAAGACTGCTTTAACGACCAAACGAAGTAGTTTTATCGGAAGAAAGCCAATATTTCGTTGCTATTTTCGTCATAGCAAATCAGCTTGTCATTTTCTAGGGCGTATGTTTTCACCTTGTTGAGCGCAATGAAATAGGCATGCTCCATATTCGGATCAATGCATGCACGCTGCCCGCCAGCAATCACGCCAAAGCTAATTGTAGTGCTTGTTATGCCCTTAATTCCTGCGGTGTAATTATTGCAACCACCCGAGCCTGAAATCTGCATATCAATCAGATTGATGCTCAGCTTTGGTGCGGGCACCATGCGGTTGAGCGGAGCTGCATCGAGGCGGATGAGTGTCCAATCGCCATCAATAGCGAAGCGAGTGTCAGGTGTTTTTTCGAGCACCTTTACCAGCGTATATTTGATAGACGAACCATCGGCAGGCACTTGCTCCATCGGGATGGGTTCTTCCTTCACCTTTAGTTTATAGATAAAACCGGGCTCATAGTCGAAGCCCTCAATCTTAGCGAAGAAGTTTTGCCACACCTGAGCATCAAGCTCTTTTCCTTTTTGCACCTGTAAGCATTTTCGTGGGGCGACCCCCATGCAATCCACCTGTGTGCCATTGACCCAATAGGTTGAAACAGAGTCGTCAGTCGAACATGCCGTCATGGCGATAAAAATGAGCATTAAGCTCCATAAGTTTTTCATAGACATATCTTTTGTATTTAATTTAAGTAGCAAAGATAGGAAACAATTCTGGAATTGCAATTTGCTTCCGTGCGTGCCAAGCGCATTTTTGCTTCAAAAAGCCATT
>JBKECD010000146.1:0-19802 GCA_047974225.1 Mangrovibacterium sp. | reverse complement strand
GCCAATGATGAGGGACTGAATAAATGGTCGGCAAAGAAGCTGAAAGATAAGGATTGGAAGACCGTTCAGCTGCCTAGCAAATGGCATGGCACGGAGCTGGAAAAAGTGAACGGTGCGGTGTGGATGCGCAAGACGGTGAAAATTCCGCAGTCGATGCTCGGCAAAGAGGGAATGATTGAATTGGGATGCATTGTGGATGCCGACTCGGTGTTTATCAATGGAAAGTTTGTGGGGTGGACGTCCTATCAGTATCCGCCACGCAAATACCGCATTCCTGCCGATTTGCTCGTGAAAGGTGAAAATACGATTGCCATCAAAATCCTCGCGCAGCGAGGTGTGGGCGGTGTAGTGCCTGAAAAGAATTATTGGATTGCCGTGGGCGATGAACAAGTGAGCATCGAAGGAACTTGGAAATATCGAGTGGGAACTAAAATGGCAGCTTTGCCCGGCGACACCTTCTTCCAATGGAAGCCCGCAGGATTGCACAACGCCATGATTTCACCAATCACCAATTTTGCCATTCGAGGGGCGTTGTGGTATCAAGGGGAATCGAATGTGGGCACTCGAGATTATGCCGACCGTCTTTCTGACATGGTGGCGAACTGGCGTGCCGAATGGGGGCAAGGTGATTTCCCCTTTGTCATCATTCAGGTGGCGAATTTCCAAGAGTCATTCGACCACCCCACCGAAAGCGCATGGGCAGCCTTGCGCCAATCGCAATATGATGCCTATAAGCGCAATCGCAACATGGGCTTGGCAAACATCATCGACATTGGCGAATGGAACGACATTCACCCCCTCAACAAAAAGACCGTGGGGCAGCGCACCGCTTTAGCGGCGGAGCATCTCGCCTATGGATATGAAGGCGAATATTCAGGTCCTGAATTGCGCCAAGTGGAAATCATCGGCAGCCAAATGATATTAAGCTTCGACCATGTGGGCAGCGGTCTGCAAGAGAAAGGCGACACGCTCGAAGGCTTCGCCATGGCAGGCGCCGACAAGCAATTCCACTGGGCAAAAGCCGAAATCAAAGGCGACAAAGTAATTCTCACCTGCGATGCCGTGAAAACCCCAATTTATGTGCGCTATGCTTGGGCGGACAATCCCGACAAAGCAAACTTGTATAATAAAGAAGGATTGCCAGCTATTTCGTTTTAAAGCAGCATAATAAAACTCAATTGTGGCGATACAATTGAGTTTTATTGATTTTTAAATTTAGAAACCAACAACATGACAAATCGAATATTGATAGCATTAGCCCTGCTAGGCTCTGTATTATCGAGCTGCTCGCAGCCGAATGAAATTCAAACTCGTGAGCGAGTCAGCATCAACGACCAATGGAAGTTTTATCGCTATCCCACCATAGACGATGCCGATGGGCTGATTTATGATGTGCGCCCCGAAGTGGCGGACTTCAAAGACGACCGACCGGCCGACAGCAAGCCCACCGAAGCAGAATTTGTGTTGGCTGACGGCTTAGTGCTGAAACCTTGGATTCTCCCCTCGGGAAATGAGTTTATCAAAGATGAAACGAAACATCACGCACGCCCTGAGGGCAACCCGGGTGAGGACTTCCCCTTTGTGCAAGCCGATTTCAACGACGACGATTGGCAATCGGTGAAGCTCCCACATGATTGGGCGATTGATAAGCCTTTCTATACGGGGTGGGACACCCCCATCGGTGGGGGCATGGGGCGACTGCCCTCGCATGGTGTGGCGTGGTATCGTCGCACACTTGATATTACCGAAGCCGACAAAAACAAACAAATCTTTTTAGATATCGACGGTGCTATGTCTTATGCCATCGTGTGGCTCAATGGCAAGCTCGTGGGCGGTTGGGCTTATGGCTACAATTCTTTCCGTCTAGACTTAACGCCTTATCTGAATTACGCAGGCGACAATCAACTCGCTATCCGCATCGACAATCCGCCGGCTTCCTCACGGTGGTACACCGGTGGGGGACTCTATCGGAATGTGTGGTTGGTGAAGACCGATGCGGTGCATGTGGCACATTGGGGAACGACCATCACCACGCCCGATGTTTTCCCAGAATTGGCAAGGGTGAACCTTGCAATTCAGATTGACAATGACTCCAAGGAAGCCGTGCAGCTGGAAACTGAAACCGATTTTTATGCTTTGGGCGAGCACAATCAGCGCACACTTGTGGCGCAAGAGAAAAGCGCAAAACAAGCGTTGAAAGCCCAACAAACTTTGGCGGTTGAACAGAATGTCTTCATCAAAAACCCAAAACTATGGAGCACACACA
Source organism: Mangrovibacterium sp. (assembly GCA_047974225.1). Classification (GTDB taxonomy): domain Bacteria; phylum Bacteroidota; class Bacteroidia; order Bacteroidales; family Prolixibacteraceae; genus JBKEDC01. The sequence goes on along the minus strand of JBKECD010000146.1, from coordinate 17,536 downwards.
CGCCCAATATGCACCTCGCTATCACCAAAGTGTTTGCCAATGGCAAATTGGTGGATGAATATGAAACTAAATTCGGCATCCGCTCGCTAGAGTTCACTCCTAATGATGGCTTGCTGGTGAATGGCGAAGCCGTCCGCATTCAAGGCGTCAATCAGCACCATGATTTGGGTGCTTTGGGCGCAGCTTTCAATGTGCGAGCCGCCGAACGACAACTTGAAATCTTGAAAGAACTCGGCTGCAATGCCATCCGATTGGCACACAATCCGCCCGCTCCCGAGCTGCTGACACTCACCGACAGCCTAGGCTTCTTGGTGGTCAATGAAGTCTATGACTCGTGGGAGCGTAAGAAAACACCGCTCGACTTTCACCTGATTTTCCCCGAATGGAAAGAGCAAGATTTGCGTTCTTTCATCCGACGAGATAAAAACCATCCATCGGTCATTGCGTGGAGCTTTGGCAATGAAGTGGGCGAGCAATACACCGAGGAAGCTGGTGCAAAGCTAGCTGCCGAACTGCAAGCCATTGTGCACGATGAAGACCCTACACGCCCTGCTACTGCTTCGATGAACTTCGCCAAACCCGATATGCCTTTTTCGGCGCAGATGGATTTAATCAGTCTGAACTATCAAGGCGAAGGCATTCGCAATGCTGGTGCTTATCAGGGATTGAAGGGCATCAACACCCCACCGCTCTACCCTGCTTTTCATGCAAAATATCCCAACAAAACAGTGGTGAGCAGCGAGTCGGCTTCGGCACTCAGCACCCGAGGCACGTATATCTTCCCTGTCTTTGAGGGAGTGAGCGCACCAGTGCGCGAGGGCTTGGGTGGCGACTCACAAAATCAATGGGTGAGTGCCTATGAGCAGCACACGGCTGATTTCGGTTCGTCGGCAGATAAAGTTTTCAAGGCGCAAGATGAAAATCCCTATGTGGCAGGCGAATTTGTGTGGTCGGGCTTCGACTATTTGGGCGAGCCTACACCTTATTATTTGGCGAGAAGCTCTTATTGTGGGATTGTTGATTTAGCTGGATTTCCGAAGGATAGATATTACCTATATCAAGCACGTTGGCGACCCGATTTGCCGATGGTGCACATCCTTCCGCATTGGAATTGGGCAGGGCGAGAAGGCGAAATCACTCCGGTGCATCTCTTCACTTCGGGCGATGAAGCGGAATTGTTCCTCAATGGCAAGTCGCTTGGGCGGAAGAAAAAGGCTGCGTTTGAATATCGCTTGCGTTGGGACGAGGTGCGCTATGAAGCAGGTGAGCTGAAAGCTATCGCCTATAAAAATGGTGAGCCTTGGGCGGAAAACTCGGTGAAAACTACTGGCAAGCCAGCAAAACTCATCGCCACAGCCGACAGAAGCACGATTGCTGCCGATGGCAATGACCTCGCATTCATCACCGTGAAGGTGCTCGATGCCGATGGAAATTTCATTCGCAATGCCGACAATATGCTTCGCTTCACCCTAGAGGGCGCAGGTGAAATTGTGGCAACCGACAATGGCAATCCCTCAGATATGAACGCATTTATCAGCAAGGAGCGAAAAGCTTTTAGTGGCATGGCGCTGTGTGTGGTGAAAGGAAATGAGGATGGCGAAGCGATGCTGAAAGTGGAAAGCGAAGGATTGGAAGCTGCGGAAGTTGAGATTCGGTTGAATTAATCTTTCCTGACTCTCCGAAAAATCCCCCATTCTGGAACGAGAGTGGGGGATTTTAGGGAACTTCTTGGGCTTATTTAAGACTGTTGGCGCAGTCCATTTGCAAACTTTAAGGACTTATTCTTTCTGACAAGTTGTTTTAGGCTACTTTTGCTGACTCAAAAAAAAAGAATAGCCGATGAAGATTAAAGCAAGCTTGCTCCTGATGTTATTATTGATGTGCTTTGGCGCAAAAGCGCAACTTTCACAAGAAAATCTCAACAAAAAGAATGTCCTTTACTTCGCTCCTCGCACCATGGTGGGGGCGGTGCTTCCCACCAATGACTTTCTTCGAGGTGAAAATGCTAGTGGAGAACCAATCACATGGTATCACTCGCAGACACTGGGCTTCATGGCGCAGACCACCGGAAGCAAGGAGTGGCATCACGTGCTCAACTTCCCCTACTATGGGGGCTCACTCTACACCGCAGGCATTCCGCAGGACTCGGAAATGGGGCGACCTTATGCCATCTATGGCTATATGGGTGTGCCGCTCAAACGAGTCGAAAAGCACACCTTTGGCTATGAGCTAGGCTTCGGATTTGCCACCAATTGGGACAGGTATGACCCCGTTACCAATCCAAACAATATCACCATCGGCTCCTATTCCACGGTCTATATCGGGGCAAACTTGATTTGGGCGTGGGAGATTGCGCCTTTGCTCGAATTGAAGACGGGGATTGGCTTCACCCACTTTTCAAATGGAGCGACACGCAAGCCCAACAAAGGTCTGAACCTTGCCGCTCCCCTCATCGAGCTGAGCTATCGCCTCGATGAAATGCCCAAGCTCGAGCGGGAAGTGCCCCCACCCTATCCGAAGCACCATGAAATCGCCATTCAGGCGAGTTATAGCTATAAGCAAGAACTCTATGAAAGCACGGTGGGCAACTTCAAGTCCTACAACCTTTCGACATCCTACATGCGGCAGACCACTTGGAAAAACAAATTCGGATTTGGGGGCGACATGAGCTATGACACCCAAGGGGCGCTCTACACCACCAAAGACGATGAGGGCAATGTGGTTCTACACACCAGCGAGCGTTTTGCCGACCGCTTTGTGTTGGGCAGTTATCTGACTTATGAATTTGTGATTAGCCATCTTTCGGTGGCATCCTCCTTGGGGATTTACACCTATCGGAAAAAGCCCGAAGGAGCAGGTCCGTTGGTCTATCAGCGCATTGGCTTGAAATATCACTTCGACAGTAATTTCTTCCTCGCCGTGGCAGTGCGCGCGCATAGCTTCTCCGTAGCTGAGATGATTGAATGGGGCGTGGGCTATCGGATTAAGTGGGGAGAAGGAAAGTAAACAGGGGCGGATGAAAATTAGTCTGCACGAGTAGCCATTAGCCTCGTATTCCATGGGCAGACATCCTGACAGATATCGCATCCAAACACGCGATTTTGGAATTTCGCTTGGAGTTCGGGGGGAATGACCCCACTCTTATTGGCGGTGGTGTGATAGGAAATGCAGCGACCGACATCAAGCTTCCCCGGAGCAATCAAAGCCTGTGTGGGACAAGCATCGAGACACTTGGTGCATGTCCCACACAGGCTTTTGGCGTAGGGGGCATCAGCTTCGAGCTCCAAATCAATGAGCAACTCACCGATAAACAAAAAGCTACCATGCGTGGGACTGATGAGCAGCGTGTGCTTGCCAATCCAGCCCAATCCTGCTCGTTGCGCCCACTGCTTGTCTGCCACTGGAGCCGAGTCCACAAAAGCACGCCCCGCACAAGGGGCAATCTCATCGTTGATGAACTGCATCAGCTCATGCAGCTTTCGCTTCACCACCACATGATAATCCTCCCCCTGAGCATACTTCGAGATGATGGGAGCACCGTCGGCAGGCGTGGGAGCTTGCGGATTGGAATAGCTCAACAGCACCGACACCACCGTCCGACACCCCTCCACGAGCAAACGAGGGTCGGTTCGTTTCTCCCGATTTCGAGCCATATAGTACAAATCGGCATATCTATCTTCACCCAAATAATTCGCTAGGTGAGCCTCAAAATCAGGCAAGTGCGTCGCACGAGCTATCCCACACGACAAAAAGCCCAGTTCATGGGCTTTCTGCTTAATTTTATCTTCTGGTGAATTTTGAAACATTGGATTTTCGGATTTCGAGCACCGCCACTCGAGCTCATTAAAAGAACCCAAGCTCCAATCGAGCTTCTTCGCTCATCATGGACTTCTCCCAAGGAGGGTCGAAGGTGAGTTCCACAGCGGCATCCTTCACCCCTTCGGCAGCAAGCGCCGCTTGACGCACATTCTCCACCAGCATATCCGCCACTGGGCATCCCGGAGCGGTGAGTGTCATGATAATCTGCGCCTTCTGATTATCATCCACATACACATTATAAATCAATCCCAAGTCGTAGATATTCACTGGGATTTCAGGGTCGTAAACCGAACGTAGGTTTTCGATAATTAAGTCTATCGTATCACTCATAAAAGTCTATTCACTGATTTTCTGATATGCAACAGCATACAATCTGATTTGTTTAACCATCGCCACCAATCCGTTGGATCGTGTGGGCGAAAGATGCTGTTTCAGCCCTATGGCGTCGATAAAATGCAAGTCGGTGGCAAGGATTTCAGCAGGAGAATGCCCCGACACCACACGCAGCAACAGCGCCACAATGCCTTTCACAATCACCGCATCGCTTTCACCTTGGAAATAAATCTTGCCCTCTTTAAATTCAGGCACAAGCCACACTCGACTTTGACATCCCTTGATGATGTGCTGGTCGTTTTTATCTTCGGACTTCAAGTCCGCCAAATCGTTGCCCAATTCAATGAGGTAGGCATATTTATCCATCCAATCTTCATAGATAGAAAACTCCTCGATGATTTCTTGCTGTATTTTTTCAATGGTCATTTCAATCCTCCATATTTGATTTTACCCCGCCTCGCAAAACGCCAAAGCAGGACGAAGGACAAAAGTATTCTTTTTGAAGGAGAACAGAAAAATCTGTGTGGTTTTTTATAGATAAATCGCCTTTAAGACTGGTGCTTTTCTTAATGGGCACGACGTCAAAACCAACTCAACAAGAGTACTGTTTGCGTTGAAAAGAAGTCAAAACCGACTCAACAAGAGTTCTATCCGAAAAACCCCCGAAGCAACTCGTGCCCCGAGGGAAAATCAAAAATCAACTAACCTTATATTATTTTTAGTGCGGAGTGCGAAGTGCACCTCTTCCCTCCCCCCCTAAAGCTTGCTCGCCACCACGTCCCAGTTAATCACATCAAAAAACGCATTGATGTAGTCGGGGCGACGGTTTTGATAATTCAGATAGTAGGCATGCTCCCACACATCGAGGGTGAGAATTGGCGTGCCTTTCACTTCGGCGTCATCCATCAATGGATTGTCTTGATTGGGAGTGGAAGTGATGGTGAGGTGATTTCCCTTTTTCACCAGCCATGCCCACCCCGAGCCAAATCGAGTGGCAGCGGCAGCAGCGAATAGCTTTTTAAACTCCTCGAATGAGCCGAAGGCTTCATCAATCTTCTCTGCCAATTCCCCTTGTGGGCGATTAGCTCCGCCGGGTTTGAGCACTTCCCAAAATAAGCAGTGGTTGAAATAGCCCCCCGCATTGTTTCGCACTGCTGGCGAATGCTTCGACACTTCAGCAAAAATGCTTTCAATGCTTTTATTTTCGAGTGGAGTGCCTGCAATGGCAGCGTTAAAGTTGGCAGTGTAGGCGGCATGATGCTTGCTGTGGTGAATTTCCATGGTGCGTGCATCAATGATTGGTTCAAGGGCATCGTATGTGTATCCTAGTTCTGGTAATTTAAATGACATAATCTTCTGTTTTAATAGGACGTTCCGAAATGTTCGTTCCGTCCGGGTTTCGCCTATAAAACGATTTGAGTAGGGCTAATGTTTAGTCGATAAGCAAAAAATAGGATAACAAATATTGATGAGCGATTATGATTATCAATCGCAAAAAAAAAGGCTGCCCGAATTGGGCAGCCTTTTTTTTTGCGAATTGCGTTGCAGATTTATTTCACCTCATACCACACCGCAGGCTTATCGCCCATTTCGATTTCGAGCGTGCCGCCAGCGGCAATAGCTGCATAATCAAGGTAAGGCAGCGTGTAGGGCTGACCATTGAGCGTGATGGCTTGGATATATTTGTTCACACTCGAATTGTATTTCGCCTCGATGGTAAATGTTTTACCTTCGCCGACATTAATCACCGCTTCATCCATGATGGGCGAACCAAAATAGTAGCGTCCGCCAGCGGGCTCTACCTGATAAAGTCCCAACGATGAAAGCACATACCATGCCGACATCTGTCCCACATCTTCATTGCCAGACAAACCATCGGGCTGGTCATGATAAAGCTCGCTCAACACTTGGCGCACCACATTAGCAGTCTTCCAAGGCTGACCGACATGGGTGTACATGTAGGCGATGTGATGACTTGGCTCATTGCCATGAGCATATTGCCCAATCAATCCACTGATGTCAGGCGACGCATGCTCGCCCAATTCACCTTCGACAATAAATAGCGAGTCGAGCTTTGTAATGAAAGCTTCTTTGCTGCCAAACTGAGCCACGAGTCCGTCAATGTCATGAGGCACAAGCCACGTGTATTGCCAAGCGTTGCCCTCGGTGTAGTCGTTATCACGGTGAATAGACTCAAAAGGATTGAAGTTGGGGCGGAACTCGCCTTTGGCGGAAAGCCCACGCACAAAGCCTGTCTGCTTGTCGAAATAACGTTCAAACACCTTGCTTCTTTCGAGGAAGTAGTTGTAATCTTCCGTTTTGCCCATTTCTTTTGCCACCTGAGCCAATGCCCAATCAGCAATAGCATATTCCATCGCTTTCGACAATCCTTCAGATTCTTTTTCATACGGAATATAGCCATACTCTTTGAAGTATTTCAGCCCTCTTTCATCGAGCATCGCCGATGTTTTCATGGCTTCATAAGCTTTCTCCTTGTCGAAGCCCTCGAAACCTTTCAGCATGGCATCAGCCACCACCGAAATGCCGGGATTGCCCACCATGCAATTGGTTTCGCATCCCATCAGGTGCCACACAGGGAGCTTCCCTTGTTGCTCATAGATGTGAATCATGGTGTTCACCATGTCCGCCATCTTTTCAGGATGAATGATAGTCATCAGCGGATGAGCCGCACGATAAGTGTCCCACAACGAGAAAGTGGTGTAGTTCGTAAATTCTTTGGAAGAATAAGTTTTGGCATCAGCACCCCGGTATTGTCCATTCACATCCGAGAAGATCGAAGGGGCAACCATGGTGTGGAATAAAGCGGTGTAGAAAATCTTTTTCGCCGACGCATCGGTTGTTTTCACTTTCACTTTCGAGAGTTCTTCGTTCCACATCGCATAGGCATTTTTTCTCACTTTGTTGAAATCCCAATCCAACTCAGGTGTTTCGTGGAGCATGTTCATGCGTGCATTTTGCACACTCACAGGCGAGAGAGCCACTTTCACATAGAGAGGCTCAGCCCCCAGCGCATCAGCAAATAAGGCTTCGCCATAGGCTTGTGCCGAAACGATGCTTTTGCCATCCACGGCTTTATTTTTGTCATAAAGTTGGAAGTTTTTAAATGGCTTCGAGAACTCCGCCACGAAATACACCCGTTGGTCGTCAGCCCACCCCTTCGAGTAGCGATAACCACCGATGGTGTTTTCATTGAACACTTCGATTTTGCACTCCATCGACTTATCCCAGTTCAGCCCATTTTCAAGGTCAATCACCACACGAGCATCCGTAGTTCCTTCGGCAAACTGATATTTATGGAAACCCACACGAGGTGTAGCGGTCAGCTCCACATCCACATTATATCGGTCGAGGTGAGTGGCATAATATCCGGGTTCGCATTTTTCGTTGGCACGAGAGAAATACGACCACATGCCAGTGTCATAGCTTTCGTGAGTTCCACGATTGTGGTTCACATCGCCTGTGGTGGGCATCAGAATAATGTCGCTCAAATCACCGATGCCAGTGCCATTGAGGTGCATATGCCCAAATCCAATCACAGTGGTGTCAGTGATGTGATATCCCGAGCACCAATCCCATTTCTGCGGAATGCTTGTTGGACCGAGTTGCACCAATCCGAAGGGCACATTTGCCCCCATAAATACGTGTCCATGCCCCCCTGTGCCGATATACTGATCGACATATTGGGCGAAGTCAGTTTCTGTTGTTGCTGCATTCTCTTGCTTGCAAGAAAAGGTGATTGTCATCACCGCAAGCAGCATACACGCTAATAATCCTTTGTTTTTCATTTTTATTTAATTTCAGATGTTGCTTTAATAGATATTGTTTGCGCATTGACCAGCTCGTCATGCGACAGTCGGCGATTTTTGCTGGCCTTGCCGTCGAGCTTAATTTCCTCGATATAGATGTCTTCAGCGCTGTTGCGCTCCACTTCAATCACCAAAGCCTTTTGGCTGTAATATTTCTCATCGAGCTTGATGATGATTTTATCAAACACGGGAGTGGTCATGGTGTAGGAAGGTTCACCGGGGCAGTCAGGATAAAAGCCCATCATGTTGAACACCGCCCACGCCGACATGGTGCCTGTGTCGTCATTGCCGGGTATTCCGTCAGGCTTAGTGGTGTAGTGCTTATGGAGCAGTTCGCTCACATGCTTTTGCGTGCGCCATTCTTCGCCTTTGAAGTAAGAGAACAAGTGCGGATAGGCAATGTCAGGTTCATTGGTTGGGTTGTAATATCCTTTTTCAAAGACCATTTCGAGTTTATCGACAAAAGGCTGCGTGCCGCCCATGAGTTTGGCAAGCCCTTTGATGTCATGAGGCACATAGAAAGTATAGTTCCAAGCACTTCCCTCGTGGAAGCCGGGTGTTTCCTCAAAGTTTACACCCAACTTAGGGTCGAAAGGAGAAAAGAATGAACCATCAGGAAGGATGGGGCGGAATGTGCCAAACTCTTTAGAATAGTAATTTTTATAGCCCATCGAGCGTTTTTTGTAGTAGGCAGCGTCAGCTTTTCTACCGAGCGACTCGGCAAGTTGCGAGAGTGAATAATCAGCAATGTAATATTCTAAGGCTGTGGACACCGAGTTGTCGTATTTCCGATGCAGCGGCAGATAACCCAATTCGAGATATTCATTAATATCGGGACGCATGCGATTGAACTCGCCTTCGCGAGTGGCATAATAGGAGTCTGGCACAAAGCCCTCGGCTTTGGCATCAGAAGTACTTCCGAGCCCTTTCATTGTGGCTGATTTTATGAATGCTTCATAGGCGGTTTCGATATCGAAATCACGAATCCCCTTGAGCCATGTGTCGGTGATGACAGGGATGGCGGGGTCGCCCGACATAGTCCACGTTTCTCTGCCGTAGAGTTCCCATTTAGGCATCCATCCCCAAGCTTTATACATATCAATCATCGAGCGCACCATGTCGAGTTGCTTTTCTGGATAAGCCAAAGTCATCAGTTGGTGCACATTACGGTAGGTGTCCCACAAGGAAAAGACAGTATATTGCGTGTGTTCTGTTTTTCCGATTTGGTTGTTTTCCATTTGAGGATATTCGCCATTGACATCATTGAGCACATTGGGGTGAATCAAGGTGTGATAAAGCCCCGTATAGAAGACTGTCTTTTGGTCGTCGGTGCCGCCTTGCACCAAGATGCGCGAAAGATTTTCATTCCAATCGGTGCGAGCGTCGGTGCGAATAGTGTCGAAATTCTTTGCTTTCGTTTCTTGGTCGAGGTTTAAGCGTGCATTCTCCATACTCACAAACGACACCCCTATTTGCACTTCAATTTCTTCTTTTTCTTTCACATCGAAAGAAAACCACGCACCGATTTCATCGCCAGCAATGTCTTTGTAGTAGTTTTTATAAATCTTATACTTCCCATGGTCTTTGTCCCAACTCGCTTGGGCTTTGGGGGTAGATGGTTGTTTTTTCCAGAAGCCGTGTTCTTGTGGTTTCTTGGCGATGCGCATCACAAAATAAATCGGCAAAACAGCTTGTGCATTATAGCAGAATGTGCCGAGCATCTTCATGCCCTCCACTTCATTGTCGCCATTAAAGCGCACGAAAGCACCCGACTCATTGGTGAGCCCATTGCCGAGATTGAGCAAGATGTTGGCTTGCCCTGCGGGGAAGGTGTAGCGATGCACGCCCACACGAGTGGTTGCGCTCACCTCGGTGAGAATGTCGTATTTTGTAAGTTTGTTGGTGTAGTAGCCAGGAGTAGCTTTTTCATTTTCATAGCGGCTGCCATATTTATGGTAATCGACTTCAAGTTCGCCAGTGGTGGGCATCACAAGCAGCGAGCCCATGTCAGGGCATCCCACCCCACTCAGATTGACATGCGAATAGCCGGTGAAAAACACATTGTGATATTCATAGGGAGTTGACCACCAGCGAGCATCTTTGTCATACACGTTATCTTCGCTTCCCATCACATTGAATGGCACGACCGACATCATGCCATTGGGGACTACCGCTCCGGGGTTGGTTGTTCCGAAGTTGGTTGTTCCGATGAAAGGATCAACCCAGTCCACGGGCTTTTTCTGCGCATCAGCCGATGCGAAGATAGCAATAAAAGCTATTAATGATATTAGTTTCTTCATGGGTATTGGTTAAAGGGACTTCTAAAGGGGGACTTCTAAAAAAAAGGATGCCAGATATCCGTTGTCCGACATCTGGCATCCGTTAATCAAGCATTCTTAAATGCTATTTGCTTTTGTAAAGGCAATGATTTCATCAATATATCCGAAAGCCATGCCGACAGCAGTGTCAGCAGCACCATAATATACTGCCACCTTTTCGCCATCGCTAAGGGCAGCGCAAGGGAACACCACATTAGGCACATCGCCTGCCAATTCATAGGGAGCTGCAGGAGCTAGCAGATAAGGCTGTGTGCGATACAACACTTTCGAAGGATCTTCCAAGTCGAGGATAGCAGCACCCATCGAATAGCGGAAGCCATTGCAGGTGTTGATAACTCCGTGATAGAACTCTAGCCATCCCTCTTTAGTTTTAATTGGCACTGAGCCAGCACCGATTTTAGTGCATTGCCAAGCTGAAAGCGGGAAAGGAGTAACTTTCATCACACAGCGATGTTCGCCCCAATATTTCATATCAGGACTATAGCTGATATAGATATCACCAAAAGGCGTATGTCCGTTATCACTTGGGCGGCTCAACATGGCATATTTGCCGTTAATTTTTTCAGGGAAGAGCACGCCATTGCGGTTGAAAGGCAAGAAAGCGTTTTCACATTGGAAGAACTCTTTGAAGTCGAAGGTGTAGGCAATGCCGATTGTTGGTCCATGATAGCCATTGCACCAAGTAATCCAGAATCGGTCTTCAATCCAAGTAACACGGGGGTCATATTTATATTCCGAGTCAATCATGTCAGTGTTTCCAGCTTGGAATTGGATAGGTTCATGGTTGATGTCCCAATTGATACCATCTTTACTGAATCCAGCGAAGATATTCATCTGCACTGCTTTGTTGTCGCAGCGGAACACCCCTGCATATCCATCTTCAAAAGGCACAACGGCACTGTTGAAGATACTATTCGATGTAGGGATATGATATCTACCAATGATAGGGTTGGCAGAATAACGCCACATCACATCAGCGCATCCTTCGGGGCGCTCTTCAAAAGGAATTTGAACTTTACTCATAAATCAATATTGTTATTATTTTTTGGAATCGTCGTGTGTAAACGGAATAAAATAGGTAATCAAGAAGGCAGGGATTGTGGCAATCAACACATAGATGAAGAAGCTTCGATAGCCGAGCAAGTCGCTAAAATAGCCACTAATCATGCCAGGGAGCATCACGCCGAGGTTCATAATCCCCGATGCAAATGCATAGTGCGACATCTGGTGTTTTCCGGGAGCTATTTGCTGCATCATAAAGAGTGTCAAGCCCACAAAACCGAATCCATAGCCGAAATATTCTAGGGTGATGCAAGTGCCGATTAAATAAAGGTTCTCGGGCTGCGCCACAGCTAGGAAGGTGTAGGCAGCAAAAGGAAGGTTGAAGATGCAACAGAGGGTGAACAATGTTTTCTTCAATCCGAACTTCGACACATAGAATCCTGCCAGAAGCGAACCGAGCACAAAAGCTCCCGAACCAAACACGCCGTTGAGCGTACCTATTTCAGTCAGGCTCAACCCCAATCCACCTTCGGCGCGCGAAGCACGCAAGAAGAGAGGCGCCACCTTCATAATAAATCCTTCCGCTAGGCGATAAAGAATGATAAAGAAGATATAGTAGATGATGTGTTTCTTAGTGAAGAAATCACGAATCACCGCCACAAGCTCTTTGCCCACTTCGGAAGCCGATTTATCATTGGCTGATGCCACTTGAGTGGATGGCAAAGTGCGTGTGTGATACAATCCAAGCACAATCATCACTAGCGAAATGACTGCAAATATAATCATCCACGCCGACATGTAAGCGTCTTTGTTTGCCGCAATACCAGCACCTTCAACAGCTCCATAGTGTGCCGCCAATGCGCCAGCCAAAGCCACCAATCCACCATTAGCCACGAGCTTAGCCACATTATAGAAAGCCCCTTGCACGCCGATGTATTTGGCTTGGGTTTCCTTGTCAAGCTCTGCCATATACACGCCATCGCAAGCGATGTCGTGCGTAGCTCCACTAAATGCAATCACTGCCATGGTAGAGATGCTGATGGCAAAGAAATAGTCGAAGTATAGCGAAAATGCCACCACCCCAAACAGCACCCCACTCACCAATTGAGTGAGTATCACAAAGAATTTTTTGGTGCGATACATTTCGAGGAAAGGACTCCAAAGGAATTTGAGCGTCCAAGGCATCATGATAAGCGAGGTCCAAAAAGTAATCTTAGTGTCGGAGACACCAAGATCTTTAAACATGAACACCGACACCAAATTAATCGCAATAAATGGAAGCCCCATGGCAAAGTATGCCGAGGGCACCCAGCTTAATGGGTTTGATTTTTTGTTTTGCATATTTTTTATTTTTTAGAGGCGAGGGGGGGGGAATAGTCCACTCCTCACTCTCCCCTATTCACTCTCCCCTATTCCACCGCATCAATTTTAAGCACCCAAGCATCGGCGCAAGGAGGGTTTTTGCGCATTTTCTCGGGGATAGTAACTACGAAACCATCGCCCACTTTTTCCCAAGCTAATTCAGCTTTAGTGCCTAGCATGGTGATTTTAGCTCCCGCTTTAGGGGCAATTGTTGAAAGCCAAATTTTTGATGGCATTACTTTTTCATCTTCGTTGGCAAGATAGCAAGCATAGACAGCTTTAGTGTGGCGGTTTTGAGTCAGTGCCACTTTGCCTTCTTTATAAGGAGCAATGGCACGCGAATCATAGATTGCTTCGCCGTTGATGTCCATCCATTTGCCGATGCCTTTCAACAAATCATAGGCTTCAGGGTCGAACTCACCTTCGGGTGTTGGTCCGATATTCAATAGGAAGTTACCACCTTTCGACACAATATCAACCATTGTGTGGGTGATTTGGTGCAGCGATTTATATTCGCGGCATTCTCTCCACGACCAGCCATCAGCCGAGGCGGTCAAGCAAGTTTCCCAAGGAATAAGCATAGCTTTTTCAGGGACTTTATTTTCAGGGGTAACATAGTTTTGGTTCACCCCTTCCACTTCTCTATCCACCACAATCAAGCCCGGTTGTTTCACCCGTGCTTTAGCGGCGATTTCGTCCATGCGCAAATCTTGACTTTGGAGGTTGAATTGTTTAAAACCTTTGGAAGCACGGTATGCCCAGATTTCTTGCTCGGTGTAGGGTTGCACCCAACCACCATCGAGCCAAAGAATATCAAGCGGACCATAATTGCTCATCAACTCATCAATTTGGTTGTGGGTGTATTGCACGAAGTTTTCCCAACGCTCGGGATATCTTTCGATGCTATAATTAGGGTTGCGGTCGGCAGTAGCATTTTCGCTCCACCAATAGTCGTTAGAATGCCAGTCGGGCTTAGAAAAATAGGCTCCAATCATAAAGTCTTCTTTGCCAAACTCGTCAAACACCGCTTTGGTGATGTCAGCTTTAGGATTGGTGTGAAAAGGCGTGTTCTCACCTGTGATTTTGTAATCCGAATATTGGGTGTCGAACATCGCAAAACCATCGTGGTGCTTGGTGGTGAACACCACATATTTCATCCCTGCTTGCTTGGCAGCTTTCGCCCACTTGGCAGGGTTGAATTTAGTAGGATTGAAGGTCGTGTGTAAATTCTCATAGCTTTTTTTATACTCCTCATAGTTGTTGCTATTGCGGAAGCGTTTAATCCACTCTTCATCTTCGGCACAAATCGACCATGACTCGATAATTCCCCACTGGCTGTATGTTCCCCAGTGCATCATTAGCCCGAATTTCAAATCTTGCCAATGTTCTAGTTTTTTTTGCACTAGCGGGTCGGTGGGTGCAAAATACTCTTGTTTGTGTTGCGCCTGCGAAGTGCTTGCCAATAGGCACAGCAACAATGACGCTAGGATACTGCTTCTGAAAGGCTTTCCTAATAATCTCATAATTTCTATTTGTTTAATAATTTATTGACGTTTAATCTGCTTTCAAACAGGAAAATCTGCATTAACCCGCAAAATACGGTGCAAAATAATTAAATTTTCGGGATATCCACGCATAAAATTGAGCAAAAGAACACATTCAAGCCTTCAATTTCTCCATTTTTGCTTTTTATTAGCCTCTTCCCCTAACTTTAATAACACATAAAGCACCTAGATTTGGACATTTTTAAGTCTTAATAACGTCTTGAAGATGACTCGCCAGCTTACACAAAGCTGCTTTTCCCGCTTCCTCTCAACATAACTCTCCCCTCATTCCTTTTTTTTAGCTAAATTGCGCTCGTTACTTCAAAAAAACAAACCAAATGAAACAAAAAACATTCAAATCAATGGCGTTCGTGCTGCTCGCTCTAATAATCAGCACCTCGGCATTCGCCCAAAAGAAACAATCAAAAAAGAACGTTCCCTCTGATAGAGAGTATTGGGTGGAAACGCTTTGCCAAATTTCAGAACCCATCCTGAGCAACATGAGCCGTGGGGAACTGCGCAAAAACATGACCATCGAATTAAGTCCGAAATGGGACGGGAGAAACAAAGATGTTACCTATATGGAAGCTTTCGGACGGCTCATGGCTGGAGTCGCCCCTTGGCTGGCATTGCCCGACGATGACTCTCCCGAGGGATTGAAAAGAAAGCAAATGAGAGAGTGGGCACTGCTGAGCTATGCCAATGCGGTGAACCCTGAGAGCCCCGACTATCTGCTTTGGAAAGGTCCGAGCCAAGTGCTGGTGGATGCCGCCTATATTGCGCAGAGTTTCCTCCGTGCGCCCGAACAACTGTGGCAACCGCTCGACGACCTGACCAAAGAACGATACATCAAAGAGTTTAAAAGCCTCCGAACTATCCGCACTCCTTATAGCAACTGGCTGCTTTTTCGCGCCATGGTGGAAACATTTTTGCTCTCTGTTGATGAGGATTATGATGCGGTGGCGCTCGATGTAACCATCCGAAAGTTTGAAGAATGGTATCTCGGCGATGGCTGGTATTCCGACGGAATGGAGTTTTCTTTCGACTATTATAATAGCTTTGTGATGCAGCCCATGTTGGTGGAAATACTCGAAACAATGGAGCAGAAGAAAGTGTGGAAAACCCTAAGCTTCGAACTTGCCCTGCGCCGCATGCAACGATATAATCAAATCATCGAACGCCTGATTTCCCCCGAAGCAACCTTCCCCGCTGTCGGTCGCTCAATAACTTATCGCATGGGAGCTTTTCAGCCCTTGGCATTGGCAGCTTGGAAATATGAATTGCCCGAAGGCATGAGCAATGGGCAGGTGAGAAATGCCCTGACTTCAGTGATGAAACGCATGTTTACCATCGAAGGAAACTTTAGCGATGATGGGTTTCTGCAACTCGGATTTGTGGGGCATCAGCCAAATCTAGCCGACTATTACACCAACAACGGAAGCCTCTATCTCACTTCGCTCGTCTTTATGCCGCTGGGCTTGCCTGCCGACCATGAGTTTTGGACTTCCCCTGCTGAAAAATGGACATCACAAAAGGCATGGAGCGGCGAGCAATTCCCTAAAGACTATCACCAATCTATTAAAAAGTAATCGCTCATGAGAAGAATTTATAGCTTCTTGCTTTGTGCGCTGCTCATCGCATGCGCCCCTAGCGAAAAAGAAAAATTCATTGCCGACAACGTGGCATTTTCCACCGCTCAAACCTCGCTGATGCTCGAAAGTGTCGGCGAGCCTACAGGGAAAAACTATCCTCGAACAATGAAAGAAGACAGCTCGCTGCGCACCACGGGCATGTATGACTGGACTCCGGGATTCTTCCCCGGCTCACTGTGGTATCTTTATGAATTGACGGGCGACGATCTATGGAAAATCGAAGCCGAGAGGTGGACGCAATCGCTCGAAGCGCTGAAAACATTCACCGGACATCACGACTTAGGATTCATGATGTATTGCAGCTATGGCAACGCCGAGCGATTGGCAAGCCAACCCGAATATCAGCAAATTCTCATCGAAAGCGCCAATTCCTTAGCCACTCGCTTTAGCGAGCAAACGCAAGTCATCAAGTCGTGGAATAACTTCACCCCGAAAAATGAAAATCCCATCACCTATCAATATCCGGTGATTATCGACAATATGATGAACCTCGAAATGCTGTTTTATGCCGCCAAAGTGTCTGGCGATAGCAGACTATATAATATAGCGGTGCAGCACGCCGACCAAACGCTCAAAAATCATTTCCGAAGCGACTTCAGCACCTATCATGTGGTGTCATATGACACCATCAGCCCCGCCGTGATGAGTCGGAATACAGCGCAAGGATTTAGCGACAATTCCACATGGGCGAGAGGACAAGCATGGGCTATCTATGGTTTCACCATGACCTATCGGGAAACGCAAGAACCTCGCTTCCTTAACGCCGCCACCAAGGCTGCCGACTTCTATCTTGCCCATCTGCCTGCCGACCTCATTCCGCTGTGGGATTTCAACGTCGGCATGGAGGGATATACTCCTGGGGCGGACTCCTATGCCGCCACCTTTCAAGAGAAGCTGCGCGATGCCTCGGCAGGCGCCATTGTCTGCTCGGCACTCTTCGAACTGAGCAAACTTGCCAACAAACCCGCTTATGCCGACCATGCAGTGCAGATGCTCCACAGCCTTTCTTCGCCCGCCTATCGAGCAGAATTGGGCACGAATGCCAATTTCATCCTCAAGCACAGCGTGGGGAGCATCCCTCACAAAAACGAAATCGACAAGCCGCTCGTCTATGCCGATTATTATTATCTGGAAGCTCTGCTGAGATATCAGCAAATGAAGTAAAGGGAAACAAAATAGGAAGCTCGATGTGTTGAGCTTCCTATTTTGTTTTTCATTTCCTAGGATTAATTACTTCCTGTGGAGATATACACTCGATTGTAGTGCAGCCCCCATCTATCATAGATTTCAAACATATAGGGCAACTTGCGGTTCATGTTCTCCCAATTGCGCAACTCCTGATTTGTCCACGCCACTTCGGCGAGCATCGCCATGCGTGGGAAGGTGCGATATTCCGCCACTTCATTGGTGGGCACATATTCCGTCCAGAGATTTCCTTGCACCCCAATCACTCGGTTGTGATATTGCGCATCAAGATCTTCGGGCACTGGGTCGAAGTTATACACCTTATGCAGCTCGGTTACCTGCGGAAAAGCCAAAGGCTCAATGCGTCCCCGCTCATGCGAGATATATCGGTCGAAATACATTCGATTTCTCAAGCACGAAATCACATTATTGCCACGCTCAGCAGCCTCCTTCGTTACATCCTTATGGTCGTG
>JBKECD010000039.1:0-21225 GCA_047974225.1 Mangrovibacterium sp. | reverse complement strand
GATGAAAGCGCATAGAGCACTCGCTGCACAAGACAGACACCGAAGGTTGGCGCATTGAATGTGGCTTTAAATGAGGGGCATTCCATACTATATATATAGTCAGACATCACCATCATGCCGATGCGCTGACCGGCATAAGAAAATATCTTGGAGCTAGAGATGAACTGAATCCAGCGGTCGGTGTATCGTGCCACGGTGGCTTGATAGGGAGCGCAGCCCGGCTCGCCGAGCTCCTGACGGAAGTCCATGGCGAAATAGGCGAGGTCTTCCATGAGAATCACTTCGTGCTTGTCTGCCATTTCGCCGAGGATTTGCAATTCTTCTTCGGTGAGGCACACCCACGAAGGGTTGTTGGGATTGGAAAAGAGAATGGCGCAAATGTTGCCCGCTTGCAGGTATTCCTCCAAGATGCTTCGCAGTTTTTCGCCCCGATTGTTTTTGATGTCGAAGCTTTTCAGCTTGCCACCCATCACTGCCACTTGCTGTTTTTGCACAGGGAATCCCGGGTCGATGAAAAGAATCGTGTCCTTGCCTTCAGTCATTCGACTAGCCGTGAGCATTGCCGCATAAGTTCCCTGCATTGAGCCGACAGTGGGGATGCAGCTTTTCGGACTCACTTCCACATTCATAAACAGCTTGGCAAAGCGAGCGGTTTCGGCTTTGAGCGGCTCAATGCCGTCCACCATGCCATAGACCGAAGCCACGCCCGATTGCAAGGCTTCAATTTCAGCATTGATGCCGATTTCAGAAGCAGGCAGACCCGGCACGCCCAGCTCCATGCGCACAAATTCCACGCCCGATTTCTTTTGAATCAGGTCGGAAAGCATGAAGATGTCGCGGATAGTCGCTTTGCTCACATTCTCAATGCGCAGCTCCGCTAGGCATTGGTCGATGATGTTTTGAGGTATTGGGGTGGGCATGAGTTATGAGTTATGAGTTATGAGTTATGAGTTATGAGTTATGAGTTATGAGTTATGAGTTGAGAGTTATGCTACGCAATTATTCACCGTAAGGTTAACTCATAACTCATAACTCATAACTCATAACTCATAACTCATAACTCACTTTCTTTCTCCTTTCAAATATTCGCCCAGCACGGAAAGGCTCGACACGCATTTGAGGATTTGGTGAATGGCACGTTCATAGTTCTCCACCTCGTCATATTCCACATCAATGTGGATGGTATATTCGCTCGGCTTCCCAAGGATGGGGATGGATTGAATCATGTTGAGGTTGAGTTTGTTTTCGGTGAAGATATTGAGCACTTGCGCCAGCGAACCGTAGTAGTTTCCCACCTCGATGGCGATGGAGGCTTTGTTGGTTTGGGTGTTTTGATTGGCATGCTTGTCGAGCACCCAAAAGCGTGTGTAGTTGCGCTTGTTGGTTTCGATGCCCTTGTCGAGCACTTTCAGTCCATAGAGTTCAGCTGTGCGCAGGTTGCCAATGGCGGCAGCGTTGCGAAGCTGTTTTTCTTGCACAATCTTACCCGATTTGGCGGTGTCTTGGTTTTCGATGATTTGCGCATTGGGCAGCTGTTTTTCGATATATTCCATACACTGGCGAATCGCCACAGGGTGCGAATAGATGGTGTCGATGTCGCTGAGCTTCACCCCTTCAAGAGCCATGAGGTTCATCTTGATGTGCACATAGGTTTCCCCAATCACATGCAGGTGATAGTCCTTGATGAGCGAATAATTCTGCAACAGACTGCCCGCAATGGAGTTTTCGATAGCCATCACAGCTAAGTCCACTTCGTCATTGTCCACCATCTCACACACTCGATTAAACGAGCGGCATTCCACGATTTCTATTTCTTCATTCTTGAAGTATTGACGCGCGGCATCTTCGTGGAAAGAGCCAGCTATGCCTTGTATTGCTATGCGTTTCATATGCTGTTTGTAGGGGCA
This sequence comes from Mangrovibacterium sp., assembly GCA_047974225.1. Lineage (GTDB taxonomy): Bacteria > Bacteroidota > Bacteroidia > Bacteroidales > Prolixibacteraceae > JBKEDC01. The sequence goes on along the minus strand of JBKECD010000039.1, from coordinate 19,318 downwards.
TTCCTTGTGGATGCCTAGCTATTAATTGTTTTTATTAATCAGATTGACAATGACTTTTACGATTATATCTTTCTCTTCGGTTCGACTTTCAGCTATCATCAGGGTGAGAGCTACGAGCGTGTTGTTTTCAATTAGCTTTGTTCCATTTGCTTTGTAAAGGATGTTGTTTTTCTCCAAAAACCAAAGAAATAAGAATGCAGCAATTCTTTTATTTCCATCGCTAAATGAATGATTCTTTGTTACAAAATAGAGTAGCATGGCAGCTTTTTCTTCGATACTTGGATATAGGTCTTGTCCGCCAAATGTCTGATAAATAGTGTTGATGGAGCTTTTGAATGAATCATCTTTTTCATTGCCAAATAAGTCGCTAGCCCCGAATTTTGATTTTAAGAGTTGAATGGCTTCCATTGCATTCTCATAGTTTGCTTTAAAGGCTTCGCAGCTTGTGGTGTTTTCAATGGAAAGCTCCTGATAGTCATATTTATCAAGTGTGTCGAGCGCATAGGTGTAGTCGCTGATTACATGCAGTAGTCCTGTTGCTTCATCGGCAGACAGTTCTTTTGTTTGGAGTACATTCGACAGGAGTTTTACTGTTTGCTTGAGTTCGTCGTATTGTTGCAATTTGATGTTCTCATTCACCACATATCCTTTCACCAGATATTCTTTCAGAATTTTATTTGCCCAAATGCGGAATTGAGTTGCACGCTGCGAATTGACTCGATAGCCAACAGATATAACGGCATCTAAGTTGTAGAATTTGGTTTGGTATTGTTGTGCATCATTATTGCCCATATGTTCCAAAATGGAACACGTGCTATTTTCATCGAGTTCTTTCGATTTGTAGATGTTGTTTAGATGCTTAGTTATGGCAGGGCGTTTTGTTCCAAATAGCTCTGCTATTTGCTTTTGCGAAAGCCAAACGGTGTCATTTTCCAACCTTACGTCGATGTTGGTATTACCATCGTGGGTTTGATATAATATGATTTCTCCAGTGTTCATATGCTGTGTTAAGCCCTCCTGATTTCCTCATGGGGGAGAAGAAGGGCGTATTAAAGGCTTGAAAGTACAGAAAACCTACAATTAAATATAAAACCAACTTAAAATCGAGCTTAGATTTAACTTTCAGCCGAGATTTATTAATCTTTGCAGCATGAATTTCAGACTAGATGAAACTGCCAAGCGGCAAATGAACGAATGGGGAGGGGCTCGAAAGCCTTTCACCTTTTTGATTGATTTCGATGCGAAGCGAATAGAGATATATGAGTTGGAAGAAAGTTTGCAACAAGGATTGTGTTGGCGCACCCCCAAGTTTTCCAACTTCACCCCCAAGCCCCAAACAATAGATTTCACATGGCACACAAAGCCGGTGAGTTTCAGCCAATATGAAAAGGCTTTCAAGCATGCACACGCCCACATTCTTCGAGGTGATAGTTTCCTGCTCAACCTCACAATGCCCACGGCTGTGGAAAGTAATCTCACGCTCGATGCGATTGCCCAGCGTTGCACATCGCCTTATTTGGTGCATCTGAAAGATGAGTTTGTGTGTTTCTCGCCCGAAATCTTTGTGCGGATTAATGAGCAAGGGCGCATCAGCTCATTTCCGATGAAAGGCACGATTGATGCCGCTATTGAGAATGCTTCGGAACTGTTGAAGAACAATCGGAAGGAGATGGCGGAGCACCACACGATTGTCGATTTAATCCGCAATGATTTGAGCCTAGTGGCTTCGGAAGTGGAGGTGGCTCGTTTTGCTTATCTCGATGAAATCAAGTCAAACCGCAAGCATCTTTTGCAGATGAGTTCTGAAATCACGGGGCGACTGCCTAAAGATTGGCATTGTCAGCTAGGTGATATTTTTGAAAAGCTCTTGCCTGCGGGGTCTATCACAGGTGCGCCAAAGGTGAAAACGGTGGAGATTATTAAGCAAGCGGAAGGCTATGAGCGTGGTTTCTACACTGGTGTGTTTGGCGTCTTTGATGGGCAGTCGGTGGATAGCTGCGTGCTCATTCGCTTCATCGAGCAAGGCGAAGAAGGCTTGGTTTATAAGAGTGGCGGCGGCATTACCCACCTCAGCACTGCCCGAGAAGAATATGAAGAACTAATAAATAAAGTATATGTGCCTTTTGCTTGAAACTGTGTTACTTCATCTCAGTTTTCGTTAAAAAAATGCTTGAAGAAAGTTGGATGTATTGGAATTATAAATATCTTTGTGCCAATAGAACTCGCCAAGCCTCTTTATAATGCTCAAATCGGCGAGTCTTTTTTTTATCATCATGACTAGAGCATATCCCAAAACATTTCAAAGCGCATCTAGCTTAGTGGCTCTTTTGCAAGAGAGAGGGTTGATTATTAATGATATTTCCAAAGCTCAAAGCTATCTTTCATCTATTGGATACTTTCGTTTGAGTGCCTATTGCTATCCATTTCTAGAAATTCCCAAAGAAAATCATAGGTATAAGCCAAATTCCCATTTTGAGAAGGTGTTAGATTTATATCGTTTTGACAAGAAACTTCGTCTTTTGGTTTTCAATGAGGTTGAAAAGATTGAGGTTGCCATCAGAAGTGTGATGGTGAATGCCGCTTGTCAGCAACTAAATGATGCATTTTGGATTACTCAAAGAAAGTATTTTTCAAATGCTGTTTTTTTTGATAGATCTATCTCAGATATTAATTCTGAATTGAGTAGGAGTAAAGAAGATTTTGTTGTTCATTTTAAATCTAACTACAGTGATGATTATCCGCCAGCTTGGATGTTGATTGAAATCTTGTCATTAGGCAGTATCTGTAAGATCTACAAGAATATCAAAGACTTGGCACTTAAAAAGAAAATTGCTAGGCATTTTGGCTTACACTTCGCTGTATTTGAATCATGGATTATGACCATTGCCGGATTGAGAAATATTTGTTGTCATCATGGTCGCTTGTGGAATAGAGTTTTGCTTCTTCGCACAACTCTGCCTCAGAAAACAGCTTTCCCGTGGCTGCAAGATGCCGCAAGAATAGATGTCCAAAGGGTATATTTTAGATTGTGCATGATTCAATATCTGTTATTTTCAATTTCGCCAAACAATACATTTAAAGAGAAGTTAGTTAATTTGCTTAACAGTTATCCCAATGTCGATATTTCAGCGATGGGGTTTCCAAGTGATTGGCAAGAAGAGTCGCTTTGGAACTAATAAATAAAGTATATGTGCCTTTTGCTTGAAACCATCAAAGTCGAACAAGCTTGTTTGTGCAATTTGCCCTATCATCAGAAACGTTTTGATGCAGCTCGGGCGAAGTTTTTTCCTCGTGCGCCAAAGCTTGATTTAGCAGAAGTAATTCAAGTGCCGAGTGATTTGGGCGAGGGCTTGCATCGTTGTCGAGTGCTTTATGGCGAAGCTATTCAACAGGTGGAGTTCATTCCGCAGCAGGCTCGAATATTCCGCTCCTTGCAGGTGGTGCATGCCGAAATCAACTATGAATATAAATGGGAGAATCGAGCTGAACTGAATCAGATTCTCGCTAAAAAGGGCGATGCCGATGAGGTGCTGATTGTGAAAAACGGCTTAATCACAGATTGTACAATTGGCAATTTAGTGCTTCAGAAAGCTGGGCAACTCTTCACTCCTAAAGAGTGCTTGCTCGCTGGCACAAAGCGGCAGCAATTGCTCGATGAGGGCTTGCTTCTTGAGCTCACAATTCCCTTTGAAACCATTGGTGAGTATGAATCGGTGGGGATTATCAACGCGTTGATTGATTTAGAGGATGTGAGTTGGATTCCGATTTCGGAGGTCAAATAAAAAAAGAATAAGCCCACCGAAGTATTGTTTCGGTGGGCTTGTTGTCGGTTTCTTACAGCTCGACTGCTGAGAGTTCCGCAAATGCTTGCTGATAATCTCGCTCAGCTTCGAGGGCTTGGCTCATGGTGTCGTAATACAAGCCTATCTCCACGATATATTCCAGCAAGGATATTTCGCCTGCATCGAGCGCCTTGCGCAGCAGCTCGCTGCTGTTGGCGGTAGTCAAGATTTCGCGATAGCTTTCAGCGGTGGTTTTCAGTCCGACCGTGCGATCATATAATATCTGCACTTGACTATAAAACTGCTGTTTGCTGTCTGCTGCTTGCGCTTCTGCCGCTTGCAGAGCGGCTTTGGCTTGCTTCACTCGATTTTTGTTTTCCCACAGCGGAATGGTGATGCCTGCTGAAACGCCTTGATAGTCTTGTCCCACGACTTTTTCGCTCATATATCCCACCGAGATTTGCGGCAGGCTTTCGGCTTTGCTCAAGCTCACTTGTCGTTTGCTCACTTCGATTTCTTGCTTCACATAGCCCAAGATTGGGTTTTGCTGTTCGGCTTGTGCATACCAATCCTCGAAGCTTGGAGAAAGGGCGATGAGTGGAAATTGAGCATCGTCAAGGCTGATTTCATGTCCTCCATTCAGCCGCTTGAGCTGTTTGCTCAGCGCCTTGCGTTCCACATTAATCTTTGCGAGCTCGCCTTGCACCGTGGCGAGGTTCAGCCGCACTTTGTTGTATTCGAGGATGCTGACATCACCTTTGTCCATGCGTTTTTTGTAGCCCTCAGCAATGATTTCCGCATGCTGCAAGCGCAGGCGGAACTCTTCATGCAGGGCATTGTAATAGATTAGGTCGAGCGCATATTGCTTTGCTTCCAGCAAGATATTCATGCGGTCGGCTTGATATTGCCATTCCACCAGATTGTTTTTTTCATCGGCAGTGCGGTTTTTCATGCCGCTGACAGTGGCAAGGTCGAATGTCTGCGAAACACTGAAGTCGGTGCGATTGCCGATTTCATTTGGACTTCCCCAAAGGTAGTTGAAGCCCACCTCGGGATTGGAAAGGGCGATGCCCGATTTATTTTCCAGCTTGTCGGCTTCGCCTTGCTGGCGGAGCGCTTGAAGTGTGGTGTTGTTCTCCTCGATGGTCGAAAGCAGCTCCGCCAGATTGCTTTGAGCAAGTAGGGGAGTGCTCGACAAGAGGACTATTATATATAGTATAAACTTTTTCATAATTTCTAATTAAGCCCCCTCCCAACCTCCCCCGAGGGGGAGGAGTTAGAGGCACTGGGTTAAAGCCCCCTCCAACTCCCCCGAAGGGGGAGAGTAAAGGCACTGGGCTATATATTATTTATTTCAAATCTGTGGTTCTAGTCCCTCGAGGGGCTGTCTTTAAATACATAATCGGGATGATAAATCCGTTCAGCAGCGTGGATGTGAGCAGTCCGCCGAGGATGACTTGCGCCATCGGGCTTTGAATCTCATTGCCCGGCAGGTCGCCACCGAGAGCGAGTGGAATCAACGCCAAGCCCGAGGAAAGGGCGGTCATCAAGATGGGGTTTAGTCGGTCGAGCGAACCGTGAATCACGCTGTCGATTGCAGATAAACCCTCTGCTCTCAAGTCGTTGTAGCGCGAGATGAGCAGCATGCCGTTGCGGGTAGCGATGCCGAAAAGCGAGATGAAGCCGATGAGCGCAGGGATGCTAATTACACCATTGGTAAAGAAGATGGTAAACACCCCACCAATCAAGGCTAGTGGCAGGTTGAGCAGAATCACGGTGGATTGAGTTGCGCTTTTGAATTGATTGAAGAGCAGCAGGAAGATCACCAAGATAGAGAATATCGAGGTGATGAGCAGTGTGCGTGATGCCGCTTGCTCGCTTTCAAACTGACCGCCATATTCCACATGATAGCCTTCGGGCAGCTCGATTTCAGCATTCACCTTCTCTTGAATGTCGGTTACCACGCCCCGCAAATCACGCTCCGCCACATTGGCTGAAATCACAATCTTGCGCATCACATTTTCACGGTTGATGGTGTTCGGACCAGTAGCCGAACTGATGTGGGCGATGTGGCTCAACGGGATTTTTCGTCCGCCAGCGTCTATCATCAGGCTTTTAATTCGCTCGGCTGTAGCTCGGCTTTCATCGTTCACTTTCAGGGTGAGGTCGAAGGTTTGATTGCCTTCATAGACTTGCGAAACGACCTCGCCAGCTAACGCCACTTGCACAAATTCGGCAAACTCAGGCAGACTGATGCCATACTTAGCGAGGAGCTCGCGACGAGGTTCAATCTTGAGCTGCGGGCGTTCCACTTGTTGCTCCACATTGAGGTCGGCAATGCCCTCGATATCCTCAATCGAGGCTTTGATTTGATTACCGAGTGCAAACATTTGGTTCAAGTCGGTGCCGAAAAGCTTGATGGCAATATTGGCACGAGTGCCCGAAAGCATGGCATCAATTCGGTGAGAAATCGGTTGTCCGATTTCGATATTTACCCCGGGGAGAGTCTTCATTTTCTCGCGTATTTCCGCCAGCACCTCGTCTTTGCTTCGCTCATCGAGCACAAAGGGAGCTTCGATTTCTGAAACATTCACCCCGAGAGCATGCTCGTCGAGCTCGGCACGCCCGGTCTTGCGCCCCACTGTCTGAATCTCGGGCACGGAGAGCAAAATTTCCTCAGCCATGCGCCCCATCTTGTCGGACTCATCGAGCGAAATGCCCGGCAATGTGCTGATATTGATGGTGAACGACCCCTCATTGAACGAAGGCAGGAAGCTCCGCCCCAGCGAGAAGAAAACAATCAGCGTGGCAACGAGCACCGCCCCGGTGAAGCCCAACACCCAACGTTGGTGGCGCAGCACCGCTTGCAGTGCTTTTTCATAAACTTGCTTGAGTTTTCGCACCATAAAAGGGTCTTGCTCCAGCTTGTCATTCTTGGGTGCTTTGCCCAGCAAATAGCTACACAAGACGGGCGTGAGTGTCAGTGCCACAAAGGTTGAAGCAATCAGAGCCACAATAAATGCCACACCGAGCGGTGCGAGCATGCGCCCCTCCATGCCCGAGAGGAAAAAGAGCGGCACGAAGCTCGCAATGATAATCAGTGTGGAGTTGAGAATCGGCATGCGCACTTCTTTCGAGGCCTCAAAGACGACCGTGCGCACAGATTGCTGTTCATCTTTGGGCTTTTGGCGGTTTTCGCGCAATCGCTTGAAGACGTTCTCCACATCCACAATTGCATCATCCACCAGCGAGCCGATGGCTATCGCCATGCCGCCCAGACTCATCGTGTTGATGGTGAGCCCCATCAGCTTGAGCGCAAGGATGGAGCAGAGCAGCGAAAGCGGAATCGTTACGAGCGAAATCACGGTGGTGCGTGCGTTCATCAGGAAGATAATCAAGATGAGCACCACAAAGATGCCGCCCTCGAAGAGGGATTTCTGCACATTGGAAATCGAATTGTCGATGAAGCGAGCCTGACGGAAAATATCACTTGAAATTCGCACATCAGCCGGCAATGTTTTTTGCAATTCCGCCAGCGATTGGTCGAGCTTTTCGGTCAGCTCAAGGGTGCTCGTGGCGGGTTGCTTGGTGATGGTAATCAGCACCGCCGGCTTGCCGTCGTTGGAGGCGATGCCGAGTTTCGGAGCTTTATTCCCAATCTGCACATCCGCAATGTTTTCGAGGAGTATCGGCACATCATCATTTGTTTTGATGACCGCCTTGCTCAGCTCGGAAACCTTGTTGGTCGATAGCACCCCACGGATGATATATTCATTGCCATATTCATAAAGCACCCCGCCCGAGGCGTTTTGGTTCATGTCCTTCACCACGCCAATCACCTCATCCATCGCCACGCCATAGTGTTTCATTTTCTCAGGATTTATCAAAATCTGATATTCCTTAATTTCACCGCCCAACACCGTTACTTGCGCCACGCCACCGGTGGAAAGCAAGCGAGGGCGAATTGTCCAATCCGCCAAAGTGCGCAAGTCGCGCAGCGAGGTGCTGTCGGCAGTGAGTCCGACAATCATCAGTTCTCCGAGAATCGACGATTGCGGTCCAAGTGTGGGCTTGCCCACATTCGAGGGCAGCGCATCTTGAATGACTGCTAGCTTTTCCGACACAATTTGTCGGGCAATATAAATATCCGTTCCCCAATTAAACTCCACCCACACCACCGAAAATCCGGTGGTGGACGAAGAGCGCACACGACGCACATCAGTAGCCCCATTCAGCGCTGTTTCCACAGGGAAAGTTACTAGTCGTTCCACCTCTTCGGGCGCCATGCCCGTGGCTTCGGTCATCACCACCACCGTGGGGGCGTTCAGGTCGGGAAACACATCGACTTCCATGTTTGAAGCGGTGTAGCTCCCTATCAGCATCAGCAAAATAGCAGCCACCAGCACAACCATTCGGTTGTTGAGTGAGAATTGTATAATCTTATTCAGCATAGTCTTTCGATTTTAGAGATTAATGACTATGGCTATGTCCTTCAGGCATCACCGACGCAATGGCGGCGAGTTTCACTTGATAGACACCCTGAGTAACCACCCGTTCGCCAGCCTGCAAGCCTTTTAATATTTGCACACGCTCGCCATTATTCTGCCCCAATGCCACCTCTTGTTTCCGATAGCCCTCCTCATCGAGTTGCAGATAGACAAAGTGCAGCCCTTGTTCCTCGGTGATTGATGATTCGGGCACGGAAATCACATTTTCCAGCGGATTGGCGAGCAGAAAAATTTCAGCAAAAGCTCCCGGAATAAAGTCGTCGACATTGTCAAACTCGAAAGTTACAGGAATGAAAAAAGAGGCTTCACCCGACGCTTTGCCAAAGGAAAGAAGTTTGCCGTTTAAATCACTAAGTTGGTGAGTTGCCTCATCATAGGCAGTTTTGAAGTTTGCCCCCACGATGTTGCGGAGCGATTTATAATGATTTTCCGCCACTTCAGCACGTAGCTGCAAGCGTTTGTTTTGCGAAACGGTGGCAATGGCTTGCCCCACCGCCACATATTCGCCCTGCGCCACCAAACGGTTTTTGATATATCCGCTGATGGGAGAACTTACCCCAACACCGCCAGCGGTGATGTGCGACGCCTGCGCTTCATAGGCATTTTTAGCGTTTTCATACCGCAATTTGATTTGCTCATATTCCTTAGCCGAAATGATTTGGTCGGCGATGAGTGCTTCGGCACGTTGGAGTTCCTTTTGAGCTGTTTCATAGGCGTTTTTGGCCTTCACCGCAGGGTCGCCCTCAAGCAGTTTTTGCGCTGAAATCCTTACAATCGTTTGTCCCGCATTAATAGCAGCACCCTCCACAATCGAAGAGTTTGCATAGGAAACAACCCCGTTGGAAGTAGCCACAATCACAGCTTCATCGCCTTGTGCAGCCAAGATTTGCCCACTAGTTTTAATCACTTGTTGAAACATTGCAGGCGCAACAGTTTCCACCGCCAAGCCCACCGCTTTGGCTTGCTCGGTGGTGAAGAGAATTTCATCGGAATGCTCTGAATTATCAGCTTCTTCGCCATGGTCGTGTTCGCCATCGGAGTGGTCATGCCCTGCGTGGTCATCATGATTGTGCTCAGAATGGTCATGCCCTTCATGCTCATCATGATTATGCCCTGCGTGGTCATGGTCATGGTCGTGTTGTTCGGTGGAGTGGTTGTGATTTTTTTGTGTTGAGTGGCATGCAGCCAGCAGCATAGCTGTGGCGATGCACATACTTATAATATATGTCTTCATGTTTTTTTGAATGTAGAGACAGGGCAATCCCCGTCTAATTAATGGTTGAAATTGTCTAATTAACTAGCCAATTACCACCGGGGGCGCACGAAGACCGAGTGCAGAAACGTGTTCTACAGATTTGTAGAAAGAGATATGTTCCCCATATTCATTTGGGGCTTGTTCTTGGTCGAAATTAAATAAATCGGCAACAAGGAAATAGACGATAGAAGGCAATGAATGGTCGTGATGCGCACAATCATTGCAATCAGAAACAGGGCATTTGATTTCTTTGTTAAGAGAAGAAGGGATATACTCCGATTGTGCAACGCAAGTTTCGCTAGAGCAATCATCAGAATCATTGTGGTGATGATTGTGCCCCTCATGGCTGCAATCATGCTCGCAATGCTCCACCACAAAACATGCCACATCCTCATGATGATGGTGTGGCATGATGTTTATTGTCAGCAGCACAAGCACCGACAAAGCCATGAATGATATGGAGATTTTTCTTTTCATTGCGTCTTTAGATGGGGCAAAGATAATGTTTTTGTGGAAGTTGCCAAGAAGGAGTTGGGCTTTCAAGCAAAGTTGTTTATAAAAAAAAACGCTGGGGAAGCTTCTCCTCATGCGGTTTTGTTAAAAAAAACGCTGGGGAAGCTTCTCCTCATGCGGTTTTGTTAAAAAAAACGCTGGGGAAGCTTCTCCTTATGCGGTTTTGTTAAAAAAAACGCTGGGGAAGCTTCTCCTCATGCGGTTTTGTTAAAAAAAACGCTAGGGAAGCTTCTCCTCATGCGGATTTGTTAAAAAAAACGCTAGGGAAGCTTCTCCTCATGCGGATTTGCTCAAAAAAACGCTGGGGAAGCTTCTCCTCATGCGGATTTGCTCAAAAAAACGCTGGGGAAGCTTCTCCTCATGCGGATTTGCAATGTTCATCATTTTCTTTGTTCGCCAAGCGAAAAACAACTACTTTTGCGAGCAAATGAACAACTACAAACTAACAGATTGGCTGCCCACCACACTCAAGGAAGTGAAAGCACGGGGCTGGGACGAACTCGATGTGATACTTTTCACCGGCGATGCCTATGTAGATCACCCCTCATTTGGGGCTGCCGTCATTGGGCGAGTGCTCGAAGCCGAAGGGCTCAAAGTGGCGATTGTGCCGCAACCAAACTGGCAAGACGACCTCCGAGATTTTAAGAAACTCGGTCGTCCTCGTTTGTTTTTTGGCGTAACGGCTGGCAATATGGATTCGATGGTGAACCACTACACCGCCAACAAGCGCAAGCGTTCAAACGATGCCTACACTGCTGGCGGTGAAGCAAGCAAACGCCCCGATTATCCATCTGTCGTTTACACCAATATCCTCAAAGATATTTACCCCGATGTGCCTGTCATCTTGGGCGGAATAGAAGCCTCGCTTCGCCGCCTCACTCACTATGACTATTGGCAAGACAAGCTCATGCCCTCGATTCTCATCGACTCGAAAGCCGATTTGCTTTTCTATGGCATGGCGGAGAAATCTTTGCGTGAATACGTGCATTTCCTGCTGAAAGACATTCCAACGGAACGGCTCACCAATCTCAATCAAGTGGCATTCACCGTGCCGAAAGATGCAAACTTCGCCACACAAAAGGAGTGGGAGAGCATTGCCCTTAACTCGCATGAAGATTGCTTGCAAGACAAACGGAAGTTTGCCGCCAATTTCAAGCACATCGAAGAGGAGTCAAACCGCATGCATGGAGCGAAACTCACCCAGCAAGTGGGCGAGCAGCTCGTGGTGGTCAATCCCTCGTGGGGCACACTGAGCAACGAGGAACTCGATGCGGTCTATGACCTGCCTTTCACCCGACTGCCTCACCCAAAATATCAGAAGAAATCGCCCATCCCAGCCTATGACATGATTAAGCATTCCATCAACATCCATCGTGGATGCTTTGGTGGCTGCTCCTTTTGCACCATCTCGGCGCATCAAGGAAAATTCATCGCCAGCCGCTCCGAGAAATCCATTCTGAAAGAGGTGAATCAAGTGGCGAACATGGCGGATTTCAAAGGCTATATCTCCGACCTTGGCGGACCGTCAGCCAATATGTATCAGATGAAGGGCGTCAATCCCAACATCTGCGAGAAGTGCAAACGCCCGTCGTGCATCTTCCCCAATGTGTGTAATAATCTCGACAATAATCACGAGCCGCTCACGAAACTTTATCGTGCAGTGCGCCAGCATTCGCAGGTGAAAAAAGCATTCATCGGTAGTGGCATCCGCTATGACATGGTGCTTCATCGAGGTAAAGATGAAAAGGTGAATCAAGCCAACCTGAATTACATGCGTGAGGTGATTCGCCATCATGTGTCGGGGCGATTGAAAGTAGCGCCCGAGCACACTTCCGATGCGGTGTTGAAACTGATGCGTAAGCCAAGTTTCAAACTCTTCCACGAGATGAACCGCCTTTTTAATGAGGTAAACAAGAAGGAGGGGTTGAAGCAACAACTCATTCCCTATTTCATCTCCAGCCACCCCGGTTGCACCAACGAAGATATGGCGAATTTGGCTGCTGAAACCAAAAGTCTCAACTTCCAACTTGAGCAAGTGCAAGACCTCACCCCCACGCCCATGACCCTCTCGACGGTCATTTATTATTCGGGCTACAATCCCTATACGATGGAGAAAATCTCCACCGCCAAAACGCAAGCTGAGAAGCTCGCCCAGCGCAAATTCTTCTTTTGGTATAAGAAAGAATTTCAACGAGAAATCCGCAACGAGCTGATGAAAATGAACCGAAAAGATTTGCTCGACAAGATACTCGGAGAGGGAAGAGGGGGATTGCAGAAAGGCGAGGAAAAGAGATTTCCGAAGAAAAGAAGACGTTAAAACAATTTTGTAGTTATACCCCCAGATTCATCTGGGGGTGGGTAAAGATGAAGTGTGTGGGTTTCTACTAGCTTGTTTGTACCCCCAGATGAATCTGGGGGTTATGCACAGTGAACTCCGCTGGAGTTCTGAGTAGCCGACCCACTACAAACGACATAGAGCCAACAAAACCGCCACCATTTCTGGCAGCGGTTTGTGTTTTTGACTCTCCCCCTTGGGGGAGTTGGAGGGGGCTTTCTTACATCTTCTCGAAAATCCATTCTCTTGCATTCACAAAAGCTTCCATCCATGGGGTAATCTCGTCGAGCTTACGTTCCGCAGGATAGTGGGCGCAGAGCCAAGGGCGGAAGGCGCGCTCCAAGTGGGGCATCATGGCAAGATGGCGACCATCTTTCGAGCAGATGGCGGCAGCATTGAAGTCCGAGCCGTTGGGGTTGCCGGGATAGCCTGTGTTGGCATATTTAAATGGAATGTCGTATTCGCTTTCCGCATAGGGAAGTGAGAATTTACCCTCACCATGTGCCACCCACACACCAAGCTTCATGCCTGCCATGCTTTTGAGCATCACAGAATTGTTCTCAGCAATTTCCACACCCACATAGTTCGATTCAAACTTGTGAGAGTCGTTGTGCAGCATACGAGGTTTCTCCGCGTGTTCAGGATAAATCAAGTCTAATTCCACTGCCAACTGACAGCCATTACAAACACCTAAACTCAAGGTATCTTCACGGCGATAGAAGTTTTCGAGTGCCGTGCGTGCCTTGTCGTTGTATTTGAAAGCACCTGCCCATCCTTTTGCCGAACCGAGCACATCGGAGTTCGAGAAACCACCGCAATAAACAATCAGGTTCACATCTTCCAATGTTTCCCGACCAGCGATAAGGTCGGTCATGTGCACATCCTTCACATCGAAGCCAGCGAGATAGAGCATATACGCCATTTCACGCTCGCCATTCACCCCTTTCTCCCGGATGATGGCTGCTTTGATGCCGCTAGGCGTGCGACGTTTCAGGTCGATGCCATAATCCGAAGCTTTGCCGGTGAATCCTTTGAAATCAAATTCAATGGCGTTCTTTTTATAGTTTTCAAAGCGAGCTTTAGCGAGTTCTTCGCCGCTTTGCTTTCTGTCCATGAGGTAGGAAGTCTTAAACCACAAGTCGCGCAAGGCGTTGATGTCGAGTGAAAGCTTTTCGCTGTGGTTCACCACGGTGAACTCACGAGTGGCAGCTGGCTGACCGATTTTCACAAAGCGAATGCCAGCGGCGTTCAACTTCGTTTCAAAAGCGGCAGCATCGTTGGCTTGAAGCACTAGCGAGGGGTTTTCGTTGAAGAACACTTTCGTGGTGTCAGCTTCGCCAATGCCTGATAGGTCAAGGTTCAAGCCCACATGGTTGTTTGAAAAACACATTTCGAGCAGCGAAGTAATCAAACCACCCGAAGCCACATCATGCCCCGCAGCGATTTGTCCCTCTTCGATGAGTTCTTGCACAGTGTTGAACGCTTTAATAAAGTATGGCGTGTCGGCAACCGTTGGAGCTTCTTGTCCGATTCGATTAATAATCTGACCGAATGCAGAGCCACCAAGCGCAAGGTTCATGGAAGAAAGGTCGATGTAATAAACAGGCTTTGTGGCATCGTTCACCAACACCGGTTCCACCACTTTTTTCACATCAGTAACCTCACCCGAAGCGGTGATAATCACACATCCGGGAGAATACACCACATCGTTTTTATATTTTTGGGTCATCGACATCGAGTCTTTGCCCGTTGGAATGTTAATGCCCAATTCGCAAGCAAAGTCCGAAGCCGCTTTCACCGCTTTATAGATGCGTGCGTTTTCGCCTTCGTTTTTCGCAGGCCACATCCAGTTTGCCGAAAGCGAAATCGACTTCAATTTCTCTGGCATCGGAGCCCAGATGATGTTAGTGAGTGATTCCGCAATCGAAAGCACCGAGCCACGAGCAGGGTCAATCATAGCCGCCACCGGCGCATGCCCAATCGAGGTGGCAAAGCCCGCTTTCCCTTGATAGTCGAGAGTAATCACCCCACAGTTGTTGAGTGGCAATTGCAGTTCGCCAGCGCATTGTTGCTTCGCAATCCGACCCGTTACCGAGCGGTCAACCTTGTTGGTCAACCAATCCTTACAAGCCACTGATTCCAATTGCAGCACGTTTTCGAGGTTCTTTTGAATCTCTTCGGCACGATAGCCAAGTTCAGCAAATTTATCTTCTTTAGTGGTATCGGTCAAGACTGTTTTCGGTGGGTTACCGAACATATATTTCAGCTGCCAGTCGATAGGTTTTTCGCCTGTTTTCGAGTTCTCGAAAGTGAATTGCATATCGCCTGTTGCCTCGCCAATCACATACATGGGCGAACGCTCACGGTCTGCCACTCGTTGCAACCAGTCCACATCTTTACCGTTCATCACCAGCCCCATGCGCTCTTGCGATTCATTGCCCACCACCTCTTTTTGCGAGAGGGTAGGGTCGCCCACCGGAAGTTTAGCCGTGTCGATATGACCGCCTGTTTCCTCCACCAATTCCGAAAGACAGTTGAGGTGTCCGCCTGCGCCATGGTCGTGAATCGACACGATGGGGTTGTGGTCGGCTTCGCTCAATGCACGAATGGCGTTGTAGGCACGTTTTTGCATCTCGGGGTTGGCACGTTGCACTGCGTTTAGCTCAATGGCGTTAGCAAATTCGCCTGTTGCCACCGATGACACCGCACCACCGCCCATACCGATGCGGTAGTTGTCGCCACCCAAAAGCACCACTTTGTCGCCAGCCGTTGGCGTGTCTTTGAGGCTATCAACTTTCTTTCCGAAGCCGATACCGCCAGCCATCATGATGACTTTATCATAGCCATATTTCTTGTTGTTTTCGAAGTGCTCGAAGGTCAAAACCGAACCTGTGATGAGTGGCTGACCGAATTTGTTTCCGAAGTCGGAAGCACCGTTGGACGCCTTAATCAGAATCTCCTCGGGCGTTTGGTAGAGCCAATCACGCTCCGTTGTGGCTTGTTCCCACGAGCGACCAGCCTCCGAACGAGGATAGGAAGTCATGTAAACAGCCGTTCCAGCAATCGGCAATGCGCCTTTTCCCCCAGCGATACGGTCGCGGATTTCTCCGCCTGTGCCTGTGGCTGCACCGTTGAAAGGCTCAACAGTGGTGGGGAAGTTGTGGGTTTCG
Organism: Mangrovibacterium sp.; assembly: GCA_047974225.1. Classification (GTDB taxonomy): domain Bacteria; phylum Bacteroidota; class Bacteroidia; order Bacteroidales; family Prolixibacteraceae; genus JBKEDC01. The sequence goes on along the minus strand of JBKECD010000039.1, from coordinate 3,755 downwards.
GCTTTGAGCGAAAGCACGGTTTCCATGTCTTTCACCTCGAAGAAATCGGGCTTGTCGTGGCTTGCAGGGGCGAATTGTTCCACCACCGGACCTTGCACGAAAGAACAGTTGTCTTTATATGCCGAGATGATTTGGTTCGGGTTCATTTCCGAAGTCTTGCGAATCATCTTGAAGAGCGATAGTTCTTGCTCCACACCATCAATGATGAAGGTGCCGTTGAATATTTTGTGGCGGCAGTGCTCAGAGTTCACTTGCGAGAATCCAAACACTTCGCTATCCGTCAGTTTGCGTCCTAAAGTTTCCGCCACCGACTCCAAATAAGCGATTTCTTCCTCGCTCAATGCCAAGCCTTCTTTTTCGTTGTAGGCTGCCATGTCGTCAATCTCGATGATGGCTTCGGGCTGCTTGTTAATGGTGAAAACTGTTTGGTCGATACCTTTATATAGGCGTTGCAGCATGGGGTCGAAACCGGCTTCTTCGCTAGGCACTTCCACAAACTCCTCAATACGAATGATGCCGTTGATGCCCATGTTTTGGGTGATTTCAACGGCATTCGTACTCCAAGGAGTAATCATTTCTTTGCGCGGACCGATGAAGGTGCCGGCTATGTTGTTTTCCGAAAGTTGCTCGGCGTTGCCAAAGAGCCATGTCAGCTTGCTACTGTCGGCGTTGTCAATTTTTTCAGAAGAATGAACAGCGATGATGCTGCTCGATGGGGTCTTGAAAAAAGAAATCATGGATACTATATTATATAGGTTGATATTTTCAATAAGCTGCAAAGATAGATAATTAATTGAGAATTGAGAATTGAGAATTGAGAATTTGTATAGACCTAACAGGTTTTCAAAACCGGTTAGGTCTAGGCTAATTCACAATTAAATTCTATCTTTGCGAAAACAAATTAAATGCACAGCCATGGAAGAACATTTGGGGAAATATTTGAATCCATTCACTGATTATGGTTTTAAAAGATTGTTTGGCACTGAGCCAAATAAAAACCTTTTGATTGATTTTCTCAATGAACTGCTTCGAGAGGAAGAGGGCGAGATTACCGATATTTCCTATCTAAATCCCGAACAATTAGGTCGGTCGGAAGAGGATAGGAAAGCTATATTCGACCTTTATTGTGAGAACAAAAAAGGAGAAAAATTCATTGTGGAGTTGCAAAAAGCCAAGCAAAAGTTCTTCAAAGATCGCTCGGTGTATTATTCCACCTTCCCCATTGCCGACCAAGCCAAGAAAAACGATTGGAACTTCGAGCAAAAAGCGGTTTACACCATTGGCATCCTTGATTTTGTGTTTGATGATAAAGAGGAAGAACCTACCGAAGATTTTCGTTCTGATGTGAAGCTGATGAACGTGAAAACCAAAAAGGTGTTCTATGATAAGCTCACGTTTATTTATCTCGAAATGCCCAAATTCACCAAGACGCTCGATGAATTGGAAACTCGTTTCGACAAATGGCTCTATGTCATTCAAAATCTAAACCGCTTGGAGCGCATTCCCAACAAACTCCGTGAGAAAATTTTCCTCCAACTCTTTGAAGCTGCTGAAATTGCAAAATTCGACAAGCAACAACGCCTGCGCTATGCCGACAGCCTTAAAGCCTATCGAGATGTGAAGAATTCAGTAGATACGGCAAGAGAGGAAGGACGAGAAGAAGGACGAGAAGAAGGACGAGCAGAAGGGAGAGCAGAAGGGAGAGCAGAAGGGAGAAAAGAAGGAAGAGAAGAAGGAAAAGCGGAAGGAAAAATAGAAACCGCTAGAATTTTATTAAAACTAGGGACTTTAATAGAGATAATTCAAGAAGCTACAGGTCTTTCAAAAGAAGAAATCGAAAAACTAGGAAAATGACAGAACATTCAAAGCCATATCAATATCCAGAGAATTTAATTCGGATGAAAAAGGAGATTGAGGAACGTTTCGGAAATGACGAAGAAAGACAAAAACTTCCTTATGAAAAATGGAGAGAATGTGAACTGTACTATCTGAAACCCTATCGAGATTTAAAAAACGCAATAGATACAGCAAGAGAAGAAGGAAGAGCAATTGGTTTGAAAGAAGGAAGAGCAAAAGCAATAGAAAAAGGAAAAGCCGAAGGTTTAAAAAAAAGTGCTCGCAATCTACTGAACATAGGAGCTTCAATTGAAACAATTCAAGCGGTCACAGGTCTTTCAAAAGAAGAAATAGGGGAAATAGAATAATAGTCAAACTCACCAGTCCTTTTGACACAACTCTTTGCAAATCTCAAAAACAATGGGGCAAATTTCGCAATTCTTTTGGGTGAGATTTAAAATCTGATAGAAGCGCACTCGGTCGGTGTGCGGATATTCACGGCACGCTCGGGGGCGATTTTCATAGACGAAACAATAATTATCGCTAGCCAAAAAAGGGCAGGGGGTTTGCTGAAAAACATAGTCATTATCTTCATCTTTATAGAGGTGTTTTGCGATGAAATCGCTCACCTTCATGCGCTCGGCTTTTGCTAGTCGCTCAATATCCTTATCAATCACTATTGGGCTGATATTTGAGCAGCAATTAGCGCAATCGAGGCAGTCGAAATCATCAAAAGCCTCTTCGTGCAAGGCATGAACAAAGTCATCGAGCTGTTTCGGTTTTTTCTTTTTGAGCTTCTGAAATAGGGCGTTAAATTCTCGCTGATGGTTTTGAGTCAGCTCTTTTAATTCTTGGGGGGTGTGGTATGTTATTTTCAAAATATGTCTGATTTTTGAAGGCAAAGATAATCAATTCTTTCTCTCTCACGGTCAATATGCAGATTGAGAGCAGGCAAATCGCTTTTAAACTATAGAGGACTGTCTTTTGTAGTGCCACTCTGAGTTGTTTTGAAAATGGGAGAGCCTTTTGTAGTGCCACTCTGAGTTGTTTTGAAAGATGGGAGAGCCTTTTGTAGTGCCACTCTGAGTTGTTTTGAAAATGGGAGAGCCTTTTGTAGTGCCACTCTGAGTTGTTTTGAAAATGGGAGAGCCTTTTGTAGTGCCACTCTGAGTTGTTTTGAAAATGGGAGAGCCTTTTGTAGTGCCACTCTGAGTTGTTTTGAAAATGGGGGCTCTATAACGTTTTGTATGGGTAAATATTTCGCCGTAGGCGATTAATCTTAATAGTATAAAGACATTCACACCCCTGTTCCCCATAGGGGATTAATCTTGCAAATCATTAAGATTGAAGCCCTATGCTTCGACTCCGCTCAGCAACCATGGGCTAGGCAAGTTTGCTGTATCTTTTGACTATTAAGATATAAGCCCTCTGGGCTAACTACCCACTGCAAACAACATAGAGCCAAAATGGGAGAAGCTTTTTGCAAGTCATTTTTTCTTAAAAAAAGTAATCTAGAAGACTATTCTTCGATAATTCGCTATACGGAACTATTCTAAATTAAAGGTTTTTATCGGTCAAAATCAGTCATTTGGAAGAACCTTGAATTTTTCTTGCTGAAAAAGTGCAGCTTAAAAGCGATTTACCTGAGATTGAGAGACTTCATGTTCAATGTATGTTGCCCTATTTTTTTTAAAATTACCCCCATTGTAAAATTCCCAAAGCCTATTTTCAATTTCAAACGCTCTTTTGTGAAATTCCCAAAGCCTATTTTCAACTTCAAATGCTCTTTTGTAAAATTCCCAAAGCTTATTTTCAACTCCAAGTGCTCTTTGGGAAAATGCCAATGGGCATCAGTAAATCCAAGATCTCGGAAGTGAATTTTAATAATTTGCTTGGCGAATATCACACAAACAATTATC
>JBKECD010000058.1:0-3426 GCA_047974225.1 Mangrovibacterium sp. | reverse complement strand
TGGAGCGTCCCGATGTGGACAAAATCACCGGTCTAAGCCCCGTGATTTCCATCGAGCAGAAAACCACCAATAAAAACCCTCGCTCCACCGTGGGCACGGTAACTGAGGTGTATGACTTCCTCCGCCTGCTCTATGCTCGTGCCGGCGAAGCCTATTCCTATGCCACGGGCGAAAAGATGATTAAATATACCGAAGACCAAGTGCTCCAACTCATCGAGGAGGAATATGCAGGCAAGGCGATCTACATCATGGCACCGCTGGTGAAAGGACGCAAGGGGCACTATCGCGAGCTCTTTGATGCGATTCGCAAAAAAGGCTGGATGCATGTGCGGGTGGATGGCGAAATGAAGGAAGTTGTGCCCAACATGCGGGTGGATAGATATAAAAACCACTTCATCGAGGTGGTCATCGACCGATTGAAGATTGACAAAGTCGATAAGCGATTGAAAGACTCGGTGCGAACTGCCATCAAGCAAGGCAAGGGCATCTGCATGATTCTCGATAAAGAGTCGGAGGAAGTGAAGTTCTTCAGCAGCCAGCTCATGTGCCCCACTTCGGGGATTTCATATAACGAACCTGCGCCCCACAATTTCTCCTTCAACTCGCCACAAGGGGCTTGCCCAAAGTGCAACGGCTTGGGGAAAATTGCTGAAATCGGTCGCGACCTCATTGCTCCCGAACCTAAATTGAGCATCGCCAAAGGCGGAATTGCGCCACTAGGCAAAAAGAAAAACTCGCTCATCTTCTGGCAGATTGAAGCTTTGGGCGAAAAACTCGGCTTCACTCTCGACACGCCTGTGGGCGAGCTTGACGATGAAGCTCTCGATGCTATTCTTTATGGCACAAGCGAACGGCTCAACATGAACAAATCACCTCTCGGCACTTCAGCAAGCTATGCGAGCACCTATGAGGGCATTGTGAAATATATCAGCATTCAGCAAGAAGACGATGCATCGAAGACAGCACAAAAATGGGCAAACCAATTTGTGCGTGAAATCAACTGCCCCGAATGTGGCGGTCAGCGATTGAAAAAAGAATCGCTGCACTTCAAGATTGATGAGAAGAATATTTCTGAAATCGCCAACTTCGATATTGCCGAGCTTACCGCATGGTTTTCCAACCTTGAAAGTCGATTGAGCGACCGCCAGTTGCGCATCGGTGCGGAAATCATCAAGGAAATACGCACCCGACTAGGCTTCTTGGTCGATGTGGGCTTGGAATACCTATCGCTCAACCGAGCTTCGGGCACGCTTTCGGGTGGCGAATCGCAGCGCATTAGATTGGCAACGCAGATTGGGTCGCAACTGGTGAACGTACTCTATATATTAGACGAGCCGAGCATCGGCTTGCACCAGCGCGATAATGTGCGCTTGATTCAATCGCTGGAGCGATTGCGAGACACGGGCAACTCGATTGTGGTGGTAGAACACGACAAAGACATGATGCTGGCGAGCGATTATATCATTGATATGGGTCCGCATGCGGGGCGGCATGGTGGCGAAGTGATGGCGGCAGGCACACCTCAAGAAGTGATGCAAGGCGATTCGCTCACTGCCAACTACCTCAACGGCAAGCTCGAAATCGAAGTGCCGAAGAAACGACGCAAAGGCAACGGCAAAAGCATCAAGCTGAGTGGCTGCACGGGCAACAACCTCAAAAACATCTCGGTGGAATTTCCACTCGGCAAGATGATTTGCGTAACCGGCGTGTCGGGCAGCGGTAAGTCGAGCCTAATCAACGGCACACTGCAACCCATCTTGAGCCAACATTTCTATAACTCGCTCAAAGACCCACTCCCCTATCAAAAGATTGACGGCTTAGAGCATATCGACAAGGTGGTGCAGGTCGATCAATCGCCCATTGGGCGCACACCACGCTCCAATCCAGTTACCTACATGGGCGTGTTCACCGACATCCGTGCACTGTTTTGCCAGCTGCCCGAATCGAAGATTCGAGCCTATAAGCCCGGTCGCTTCTCTTTTAACGTGTCGGGCGGACGATGCGAAGACTGCAAAGGCGGTGGCATGAAGCTCATTGAAATGAACTTCCTCCCCGATGTCTATGTGAAATGTGATGCTTGCCATGGCAAACGATATAATCGCGAAACACTCGAAGTGCGCTATAAAGGCAAATCGATTAGCGATGTGCTCGACATGACCATCAACCAAGGGGTGGAGTTCTTCGAAAGCATCCCCAACATCGCCCACAAGCTGCGCACTATTCAGGATGTGGGCTTGGGATATCTCACCCTCGGACAAGCATCAACCACCCTTTCGGGTGGCGAAGCGCAACGGGTGAAGCTCGCCAGCGAGCTGGCGAAACGAGATACCGGCAAGACACTCTATATATTAGACGAACCCACCACGGGCTTGCACTTCGAGGATATTCGAGTGCTGCTCGGCGTGCTCAATCGCCTAGTGGAACGAGGAAACACGGTCATCATCATCGAGCACAACCTCGATGTGATTAAAGTGGCAGATTACATCATCGACATTGGCAAAGAGGGCGGTCGAGGTGGCGGTGAAGTGATGACTGCGGGCACCCCCGAGGAAGTGGCAGAGTGCAAAGAGTCATACACGGCAAAGTTTCTAAAAGAGGAGCTTTCAAGTCCTAAGTAAGGCTAAGTTTACGCTCGATATTTGCAATGTATATTTATACAAAATTGGTTTGTTTCAGCTTTTCTTCTACCTTTGCTGCGCTTGAACAGTAAAAAAACAACCATGAACGTAAACATACACTCTGAATTTGGAAAACTAGAAGCGGTGATTACCCACACGCCTGGCATTGAGGTGGAGGAAATGACTCCCGAGACCGCCAAGCGAGCTTTGTATAGCGACATTCTCAACCTCTCGGTGGCCCGCGAGGAATATCAGCAGATGAAAGGCGTGCTGCAAGCCGTGTCCACTTGCCATGAAGTGGAAGATTTGCTCAGCGAGATTTTGCAGGATGACGAAGTGAAATATGACTTAGTGCAGACTATCTGCCGGCAAGAGCAAGCAGAGATGATTCAAAGCGACCTGCTCAGAAGCACCCCTGAAGAATTGGCAAAGATGCTCATTCAAGGCGTGCCCGTGAAGCGCAACAACCTCACCCGATATCTCAGCAATGAGCGGTTTAGTCTATTCCCCTTACATAATTTCTTTTTCACCCGCGACGCCTCCATGTCCTTTGGCAATGAGGTGCTGATTGGCAACATGGCAAATGCTGTGCGCAATCGTGAAGCCTTAATCATGGAGGCAATCTTCACGCACAATGAAAAAGTAGCCACCAAGGTCATCCGTGCCAATTCAGCAGCGGAAGTTAATCTCGAAGGGGGCGACTTCCAAGTGGCGCGCGAGGATATTTTGGTCATCGGCACTGGCGTGCGCACCTCCACACAAGCCATTGATTCCATCATTGAGCACATCAAGCAAAAGAAGCAAGGTC
>JBKECD010000129.1:0-10174 GCA_047974225.1 Mangrovibacterium sp. | reverse complement strand
GGGAAAATATAGTCCGAATACATATGTATTCGTATCACATTTTGAAAAATATAGTCCGAATACATTTTGAAAAAAGAAGGAACGACGAATAGGTAAATCGCTTTTAAACTCAAAATAAGGAAAGCTTAAAAGCAATTTATCTGTTGGGAATTAGCAAGCAAATGACAATTTGGGTGCTGTTTGCAAAGTATCAAAACGAAACTATTCGCCTAAAACTTCGTTTTCTCTTTCAGCTCTGTAATCTGATTAATTGCGCCCCAGATAGGATCTTTCTTCGGAGGGTCTGCCACGATTTTAATCATCTCCTTGCGCACAGGATGCAAGAACTCAAGCTTGCGTGCATGGAGATGAATGCCGCCATTCTCGTTGCTTCGCTCAGCACCATATTTCAAGTCGCCCTTGATGTGGCAACCGATGTGCGACAACTGCGCCCGTATCTGATGATGGCGACCGGTTTCGAGTTCCACTTCAAGCATATGATAGTGGTCGAGACTGGCACGATGCGTATAGTTCAACGCACACAGCTTCGAGTTTTTGCGGTTCTTGCCCACAAAGCTGCGGTTGCGTGCCTCGTCTTTCCACAGGTAATGCTCCAAGTGGTCGCTCATGTTCTCGGGCAGCGTATCGACCACCGCCCAATAGGTTTTCTTAATGTCATCTTTCGATTGAAACATTTCATTGAGGCGTGTGAGTGCCTTGCTGGTTCGTGCGAAAAGCACCACCCCACTTGTGGGACGGTCTAAGCGGTGTGGCGAGCCCAAATAGACATCGCCCGGCTTGTTATACTTCTGCTTAATGTAGGCTTTCACTTCATCAATCAGGCACACATCGCCTGTCTTGTCGCCTTGCACAATCTCACCACAGTCCTTATTGACCGCAATGAGGTGATTGTCTTCATATATTACTTTCATATATATTAAAAGCCCCCTCCATCTCCCCCAAGGGGGAGGGTTAGAGGCACTAGGTTTATTAATTTATTTACTACATATTTATGGTTCTACCCCTCCCCCTTGGGGGAGTTGGAGGGGGCTAATATTGTTCTGTTTCATTCGGAAAATCGCTACTCTTCACATCTGCCACATAGTGGGCAACTGCGCCGCGGATTTCATCGCCGAGGTTCATGTAGCGACGGAGGAATTTGGGCGAGAAAGCTTGGGTGATGCCCAGCATATCATGCACTACAAGCACCTGACCATCAACGCCGCCACCAGCTCCGATGCCAATCACTGGGATATTCACCATCTGCGCCACTTTGGCGGCTAACTTCGCTGGAATTTTCTCTAAAACAATACCGAAACAACCTGCTTGCTCCAGCATTTGTGCATCTCGAATCAGCTTTTCGGCTTCTTCCTCATCTTTGGCGCGCACGGCATAAGTGCCATATTTATTAATCGACTGCGGCATCAAGCCCAAGTGCCCCATCACCGGGATACCTGCCGAGATAATACGTTTCACCGACTCAATAATCTCCTCGCCTCCTTCGAGCTTCACCGAATCGCAAGCCGTTTCTTTCATGATGCGAATGGCTGAATTGAGTGCCATCTTGCTATCGCCTTGGTAAGTGCCGAAAGGCAAATCGACCACCACCAACGCACGGTTCACCGCACGACGAACCGAGGAAGCCATGAAAATCATATTATCGAGCGTAACGGGCAGTGTGGTTTCATTGCCCATCATGACATTGGAAGCCGAGTCGCCCACCAAAATCACATCCACCCCAGCTTGGTCAACCAGCTTCGCCATGCTATAATCATAGCTCGTAAGCATCGAAATCTTTTCTCCACGCAACTTCATGGCAGAAAGCACATGAGTGGTTACTCTTTTTATTTCACTGTGTACTGACATTCTTGTCTTTATTTTAAAAGAAAGTGCAAATAAAGCCACTTTTATTGAAAGCACACAGATAGCGCATATATATTTAATCATTACAACATGTTATTTCAGAAAATAAAAGGCTAAATTTCAACTGCCGAGGATTTCACGGCAGCTCAATCTGGACGAAAAAGGGATAACACTTTTGTTATATAACACTTTTGTTATACATTTGCCGTAGAAACAAAACGCAATTAGACACCCTTTATAAATATGAGCAGCCACGACTTGATTAAAGAGCTAGAAAATGCAGGCTTTGAATTTAAAAGTTCACGAGGTAGCCACCATAAGTTCACCAAAGACAATATCACCGTGATAGTTCCTCATCCGAAAAAAGATCTTCCCAAGGGGACTGCAAATTCGATTTTAAAACAAGCGGGACTGAAATAACACGCAAAAAAACAAAAATGATGAAAGTAATTAAAGTTAGAGTTGAGAAGAATTCAACAGGAGAATATTGGGGAAACACCATCAATAGCGAAGTTATCGTTTCCGCTTGTGGAGCAAACCTCAATGAACTCAAAAAGGAGTTGCAAGATGCTTTTGATTTTGCGATTGAAGACTTGCCAAATGCCAAAGAGTTTGAAGACATTCAATTTGAATATCTGATGGATTTAGAAAGCTTCTTTACTATGATTCCCCAAATTAAAATTGGGAAAATCGCAGAAAAAGCAAATATCAATGCCTCACTGATGCGCCAATATGCAACAGGAAAAGCATATGCAAGCGAGAGTCGATTAAGGCAAATCGAGAGTTCTGTCCACGATTTAGGGTCTGAATTATTGTCGGTCTCATTTTAGAATATTCTCAACACCCGATTATGAACTCTATTTTTCGATATCTCCTTTCAGCCCTATTGCTGCTGCACTTCGGAAGTGCTTTCGCTCTCGATGCCAAAACCGATTCACTCGCCCAAGCGCCCTATCCGGTGGCGCAGATTAGCAACGAAACCGAAAACACACAACGCTTCGTGCGCAATGTCAATGCTCAATTCAATTCCAAAGAAAGCGTTGCCCTGCTCGATTCCACACGCCTAGCGGAAATCAGCAAGGTAAGCAAAATCAGTGAGCATTTCGCTGGCGACAAGTTCGACAAACTCGAAGCTCGTCAAACCGAAAACCTGCAAGGAATGCTCCGCAAGGAATATGAGGAGCTGAACAAAATGCGCCAAGCCATGGGCGAGCGCACCAGTCAAATCGACAATCAACTGACACAAGGGCAACTGCAACGAAGCCGATGGAAAACCACGCTCAACACCGATGCAAAAAACCTACCGCCAAGCATCATCACACGCATTAAGAAGAATATCGAGCTGCTCGACAGCATCATCTCGCAACTCAACGAGCAAAGCAACAGCTTGCTTTATCATCAAGATGAACTCACCAACGCCATCCTGCTCATTGAGGAGCTGCAAACCAAGGTGAAGCAAAAACTCGACAACTATCGCACGCAAATATACGACAGCAACAACCTCCCTATTTGGAAGATTCACACCCTGAGTTCCGACTCGATTTCAGCTAGTGAAAACATCAAAACTTCGCTCCGCTCAAAGAAATATAGCCTGAAGGCATATCGCGACACTTACAGTCATTTGTTGCTCTTTTGGCTTGTCAGTTTTCTTCTGCTGGCAGCTTTATTCTTGCGCATCCGTCATAATTTCAGCAAAAAAGCGGCTGCCGGCGAAACCAAAAACGAAAACGACACGCCCTACCCCATCATCACGGCTGGATTCCTCAGCACGCTGCTCACCATGATGAACTATCCGAATGCGCCTAGTCTGATTCAATCCATTTTGCAGCTCACTTTGATTGTGCCGACGCTCACACTGATTCCAGCACTTTGGACGCGACTGCCTTTCAAATACTTTGTATTCGCCATCTTCACGGTGGCTATCGCCGTGGCAACCGACACCTTCAACGACCTTGCGGTGGTGAACCGCCTGCTCATGCTCGCCAATAGCATTCTGCTCATCAGCATGTATAGCACCCTGCTCGGCTGGCTGCGAAACCACGACCGACACCACCGAAGCATTCCGCTCAACTTCACCATGCTTTGGGTGGGCATGGGCGCGATTGTCCTTTCGCTCATCAGCAATATCTTGGGGAATACCTATCTGATGTCGGTGTTTTTCAGCGGCTCAATCACAGCCGTGTTTGGTGGTGTGCTCGTTTATTCCGTCCGCCGATTGGTCTATAATAATATCGTATTGATGGTGGAAGACCAAGTGCTCGGCAAGATGAACATCTTTGAAAACCAAAGCGAAATCATTCTCACCCACGCCAAGAAAATCATCAAAGCCCTTTCGGTCTTCCTTTGGTGCGTGCTGGTGGCGAAGAGTTTCGTGGTGTTTAACCCGATTTATGATGCACTGCTGAAACTGCTCAACAATTCATGGGAGCTCGGCTCAATGAGCATTTCTCTGGGAAACATTGCCGCCTTTGTCATCACCTTCCTGCTCGCCATGTATCTCTCGAAGCTCATTCGTTTTGTGCTTGAGGGCGAAGTCTTCCCTCGCACCAACACCTCACGTGGTGTGGCTGGTGCGGTGCTGATGCTGGTGCGGCTGACCCTCGTGGCGGTGGGCATCATTCTCGCCATGGGAGCTGCCGATATTGATGTGAGCAACATCACCATCATCTTTGGGGCACTCGGTGTCGGTATCGGTTTTGGTTTGCAGACCATCTTCAACAACCTTGCTTCAGGGATTATCCTCGCTTTCGAACGCCCTATCAAAGCTGGCGACATGATTCAGATTCATAGCCTCAACCTGTGGGGCGAGGTGAAGGAAATTGGCATTCGTGCGAGCACCATCACCACTTTTGATGGTGCCGATGTGATTGTGCCCAACGGCAATCTGCTCGCCAATGAGCTTATCAACTGGACGCACTCCAACCACCGTCGCCGCCAAGAAATATTGATAGGTGTCGCCTATGGCACCGACCTCGACCGAGCGAAAGATATTCTGACGGAAGTCATCAGCAATCAAGTGGGGGTGATGAAAAACCCTGAGCCTTATGTGGTGTTCACTGGCTTTGGCGATAGTTCGCTCGATTTCTGCATTCGCTTTTGGACGCACTTCAACGATGGACTAACGGTGAAAAGTGCCGCTGGCATTGCCATCGACAATGCTTTCAAACAGGCGGGCATTGAGATTCCATTTCCTCAACGCGACTTGCACATTATTCAGAAAGGCGACAGCTCGCTGAACGTGAAGCAAAGTTTATGAGCCGTCCGTTTCAATTCAAGCAATTTTGCATCACCCAAGAAAAGTCAGCCATGAAAGTGGGCTTCGATGGGGTGTTGCTCGGAGCGTGGTGCGATGTTTCAGAAAGCATGCACTGCCTCGACATTGGCACCGGCACGGGCATGATTGCCCTCATGCTGGCGCAGCGCAATCCGCAGGCAATGGTGCAGGCAATAGAGATTGACAACGCAGCTTTCGAGGAAGCGCAATTTAATGTATCGCAATCGTGTTTTGCTGAAAGGGTGCAAGTGGTGCAGGGCGATTTCTTGGCGTGGAATGCTTCGGAAAAGTTTCAGCACGTGGTGAGCAATCCGCCTTTCTACACCGAAAGCATGGCTTCCGCTAATGAAAGTCGAAGCAAAGCTCGCCAAGCGGAATACTTTCCGCTGGAAACATGGTTGCCCAAAGCGAAAAGTCTGCTTGCCGCTGGCGGAAAGATTAGCTTTATTTATCCTGCCAAGGAATTGAAATTGATTGAAAGAGTGGCAGCCGCTAGCGGCTTGCATGCCCATCGCCTTTGCTGGGTGAAACCTTCACCGAGCAAGCCTTCACACCGCCTTTTGGTGGAACTGCGTGCCGAAGAAGCTCCACAAGTTGCCACAAGTGAAATCAATCTTCGCCCCGATGGCAGCAATGATTACAGTGCGGAATACATGGAACTTTGTCGGGAGTTTTATTTGAAGTTTTGAGGAGATGGCTAAAGCACTGCTGCCACTTGCCTTACCTTTTTGAGTTTTTCCATGAACGACACATTTCGCTTGGCAGTTATCATGTCATAATCGGATTGCAAGCCAGCAAGAATGTGAGCAGGAATGCCCAATGCGGCTTCAAACAAAAGCGCATATTGTGGATTTACAGCACGCTTACAATTCACAATATCATTTAATATCGTATATGACACCCCCATGTCGCTCGCTAGTTTCTTTTGCGAAACACCCCGAAATTCGATTTCATCTCTGAGCAATTCTCCTGGATGTGTAGGCTCGAATGGTTCAATATTGTTGGCAATCATTCTTGCATCAATGGTTTTAGTTGTAGTCATCTTCTATTTATAATGATTTGAAAGTTCTAAAATATCACACACATAAACGACTGGCTCTGTTCCCTGTTCGGAAACTTCAAATTCAATTCGATATTTATCATTAACTCGAATCGACGATCTGCCCACCTTGTCTCCTTTCAACACTTCGTATCGCAAAGAGGGAAGCAGAAACAGCTCTTCTATTTTAGCAACCCTTCTAAGATAATCAATGCCTTTCTTATATCTTTTCACAATATCAGGCTGATAGCGATGCTTCTTATCTTTTGACTTGCCTAGCTCATACAAGTCTCGTAAATATTCCTTGTCGAAAGTTACATTCATACTATTTTGTCGTTTATGACGCAAAGATATATTAATTTTTCGAGTAATCAACAAATAAGTTGATTACTCGAAAAGCACCAAAGAATACAACAAACTTAATTCATCTCCCACCCAAAAAAGAAAGGGGGCGCATCACAAGGCTTTTCAGCACTTGGAAACACCCCCATGATTAGTGAAATTTCACTTTACACACATGATATAACTATTTTACAGCTTTGCCATTTCCTCTAATTGCTGCAACTCTTCATCGCTGAGTGGCTGAATGTCTGGGTGGGTGGCATTTCTCGTTATCGTTGCACCAACAGTTCCCTCACCCGCAATAAATCCGCCATTCCACAAGTAATAACCATTCGCCTCAACCACTGCCCCTATATCACCTCGATATTTCGCATTGCCGTCCTCGGTAAACCTCGCATTGGTGAGCTGCTCCCATGCAGCATCTTTTCTTTTCATCCATTGATTAGAAAAATTCGCCTTCCGCTGATATTGCCCACTCGAACCGATGTAGTTTTCCACAAAAGAATAGAAGTTGCCTAGGTATTTTCCGTTTTGTGGCGACTTGATAGTGGCTTGATAGTTCCACATTGCCGCTTCTTTTTCTTTCCAGAAAAGTGTGTAGTAGGTATCGGAGCCTTCCACCCATCCCCCCAATAGGAAGGCATAGGTCGCCCCTGTTTCCCACTCATAGTCGCGTGTGGTCTTCGCCCCCGTTCCTTCTCCTCCAAAGCTCGCCACATTCACATCGGCTTCGTTATATTTCACCACCCTTGCCAAGGTTTCTTCCGCCCCCGACTCGCCGGAGTTCCAACACGAGAAGATGATTATCCGACTACTTGCCGCACCGCTAAAGTCGCGCACCTGTATGCCAGCATAGCCCTTGGTGTATCCATTGACCATATAGAAGGTGTGATAAGGGTCCATCCCATCGGGAATTGTTACTTCATTATAAAACCATTCGATGTCGGCAGCCGAGGTGGGATATCCCAAGTGAACTGACGCTGAATTTCGTCTGTTCTCCGGATGGTTCAGATATTTCAATCCACTGGACGGTGTGCCCGCCACTCGCACCGCCTCGATGGTGAACGCCCCCGAATTTTCATTTTCAATCTCTAGCACCGAATAATTTTGGGTGTCCTCCACATGCACCGAGTCGAACACCGTTACCCATTCATAGCCAATAGTGGTCGGAATCGACACCGACGCTTCCTGCTCGCCTAGCTTCACTTTCAGGGTCTTCCCTATTCGCTCATTATTCACCTTGAGCTGAATTTTTGCACGCCCTTTCATCCCAAACTTAAAGAACACCTTCCCACACATCGGCACTTCTTGGTCATAGACCATTTCCATCACTCCCCCTTTCACTCGATTGGCATACTGCGCAGGCTCGGTATATCCGCTTTTATAGACTGGGATGACCACATTGGCAATCGAATTTCCCTCCGCCTTCTGATAGAAAAGCATCTCCGAGCAGCTAGCAAAACCACCCTCGCCCGACTTGATGCTGATGCGCACCGAGGTAGGATTTTTAATCGACTTGGGCAGATTGATAGTCGTCGGGCTGCCCGATTTCTTGCAGTCGAAGTTCGCCAACACGGTTTCAAAATAAGGGTTCTCGGTTGTGGCAACTTCAACATCAATCACTCCGAATCGCCCATTTGCGCCATCAGTGCGCGGATAATAGACGATGTAGTCTAGCTGGTCGGCATTCGACAATTCATAACTTGCCACAAAGGGGAAGGCATTGGGCTTTCCCCATGCGGTGTGCCACATGGTGTTGAGCTTTCCATCATAGGAATACTTCATTTCCTCGCCCACTTGCTCGCTCGAAGCTGTGGCATAGGAAATCGTGAGCCTGACATCCTCGATGATTTCTAAGGGGTCGGACGGATCGCTAGGTTCATCGGGGTCTGGCTCTGTTTTATCCTCTTCGGTGGGGTCAGGTGGTGGCAAGGGCGTTGGCGAATCCTTTGTGCAGGAAGTCAGCAAGCCCAAAAGCATTAAAAAGAATATGTATTTTTTCATTTCTATTGTATTTAGGGAATTATCGCTCTCTATAAGCCACACTCACAATCTTACCAAAGCCCTCATAGCTTTCCTCTAGCTCAATCATGCCATTGACCTCGGGCACTCGATAGAGCTCGAAAGTTCCATTCGAGCCATCCTCTCCCGAAGGGTCGTAGCTACACACCACTAAGCGATTGCGATTGCTGCCGTATTTATTGTTATAGAAGTTTTCAAACTTGATGAGCGACACTTGCCGAGGGGCTAAATCGAGCATCTCGATATTTTTCTTATTGTTGAAATCATATTGATAGACCTTGCTACCCACAGCATAAAACAAATAGCCATAACTCGGACTGACAGCATAGCTCGTAGCTTGGTCGAAATCAATAGCGTCAATTTCGCCATAATACTTCTGTTCGCCACTCCAACTGATGAAAAATGCCAAGTAGTTTTTATTCGTTGCAGGCTCATTCAGTATTGCAAAAACACTGCCATACCACGAATTGGTGAAGTTATTGCTCGTCATATAAACCAAATCCATGCCCGTGGTGTAGTCGAACTTTCGTGTTTCTTCGGCAGGGTTGGGCATCACGGTGGTCATCCCCGAGGTTTGCGCACTTCTGACAAAGCGCTTGTTCGTTTCGTCATAAAAAATCGCATATCCCCAAGCATTTTCCGACACCATCTGCGGCGAAGCTTTGAAAGGCTCGTCGTTGATGTGATTAATCGTTGCGCCATAATATTTGCTCCACGGCTTATAGTAGTGATAAATATCGCCCTCCACATTGACATATCCCCAACTGGGGGCGCCCCCCGAGATGCTGGCAGCTTCCAAATCGACAGGCTGATTAATCACAAACTCATTGGAGAGATTGTAGTTTTCTTCCCACGAGAAATCATTGGGCTGAAGCTTCACCGTGCCATTGCCCGAGGTGGAAACATAGACACAATAGAAGCCCGGAATCCCATCATAGGTATAGACAAATCCCGGATCGCCCGAGAGCTCCAAACCGCTCCCCTCGGTTACACCATAGAGTGGTGTCAGCTCGTCATTGATGATTGAAATCATGTCGAGCCTCGGCGCATCCTGCGTGTCGGTGAGCAATAGCCATCCCTCATAGACACTTGTGGTTACATGCAGTTTGAAACTCTGCTGAAATTGAATTTGGGTATTTAAATCCTTCACCGTGTAATAGACATCATAAGCCCCAGGAATGAGTGTAATCCGCTCCTCCAAATTGCGTTTCGCAGAAAGCGGAATCACCTTGTCGCCACCGATATCGCCCGACTGCAACGCCTCCCACTTATAGGCACAATTGCTTGAGTCCTGCGTGAAGGTCAGTTTCGGCACCACATGAAGGCTATCGAATTGCAAGCAACTGTAATTCCTCAGCACACTGTCAATCTTCACTTCATTGACATCCGTATAGATATAATTCCCCTGCTCCTCCATACACGAAGCCAGCAAGAAAACGGCAGCTATCAAAAGTCCGCCTTTAGTCTTTATATATTCTTTCATCTGTTTATTGTTTTAATATTAAGCATACTTACCCAAAGTCATCGGCTCGCCATTGTCTTCCAGCACTGGCGTACCTAGCTTTTCTTGTCGAATCAGATATTGCTTGAACACCGCCAGTCGAGCATCAAAGGTATTCGTGTCGGGACGACTATCCTCCCAATTGGGAATTGGC
>JBKECD010000044.1:0-14098 GCA_047974225.1 Mangrovibacterium sp. | reverse complement strand
GACGATGAGAAAGCCGACTTCAAGATTAAGGCAAAGCAATTTGTGAAGGTTTATGGGCAGATGGCTTCGATATTGCCCTATGAGATTGTGGCGTGGGAAAAGCTGTTTTGGTTTCTGAAATTTCTTATTCCCAAACTGATTGTGCGCACTCCCGAAGATGAGTTGATTGATGAGTTGCTGGAGTCGGTGGATTTATCTACCTATGGTCTTGAGCGCACGAAACTCAATCACAGTATCGGGCTCGATGATTCGGCAAGCGAGCTCGACCCTCAAAATCCGAATCCTCGTGGAGCGCATGGCGGTGATGAAGAGAAAGACCCCTTAGAAGAAATTATCCGCACATTCAATGAGCGATGGTTTCAAGGATGGGAAGCTACGCCCGAAGAACAGCGGATAAAATTTTGGTCTTTGAAGAGAGATATCGAAGCTCACCCCGACTTTGAGGGCAAGGTGAAAAACAATCGCGACAGGCAAACCCGAGATATCGCTTTCAAGAAAATCATCGATGATGTGATGGGACAACACCGACGAAAAGATCTCGAACTCTATAAACTCTTCTCCAAAGATGAAGCTTTCTATCGAGCCTTCTTCGACACCATGAAGCGCATGGTGGATGTGCCGGCGTAACAGACAACTATGATGATACTTGGATTTTTTCTATTCCTCTATTTCTTCTATGTGCTAATTTCAATAGTGCTTGAAGTATTTTTTAACCTCAAGACTAAACGAGGTTCAGACGCTTTTTTGTTTTTCGTAATATTGGGACTTCTTGCGGAATGGGCGCATGGGTGTGCGCAATGACGCCCTACTTCAACTCCCCTTTCTCTGCATTGAAAATGATGCAAAGTACAATGTTTTTTCTGAAGTGGAAAAAGGTTTTGAATCTATTTCCCTATATTTGGCAAACGAAAACCTCTGGCAACCCCATGAAACTCAAAATATTTATCTCCAGCGTGCAAGCTGAGTTTGCAGAAGAGCGAAGAAAAGTGGCAAATTACCTTCGGACTGATGTACTCCTTTCACAATTCTTTGATGCGTTTATATTTGAAGAAGTACCTGCAAATCCAAACTCACCTTCGCAGATTTACCTCTCTGAGGTGAAAGAATCCGACATCTATATTGGGTTACTAGGCGAAAACTATGGCTATGAAGATGTGAAAGGTGTTTCACCCACAGAACATGAATATGACCAAGCAAAAGCGAAGAATCTTCCCAGATGGATTTATATTAAAGAGACAAAGAAAAAAAGACATCCGAAAGAAGCTCGATTTATTGACAAGATTGAGCAAGACGTTTCACGCAAAATGTTTTCTGATGAGCATACTCTTTTGTATGCGGTCTATCACTCGTGCATTAAGCATCTTCAGCAAAAAGGATTTATTAGCAGTAATGATTTTGATTGTAGCGACTCAAAGGTCAGCATCGATGCACTGAGCCGAGAATTGATTGTTGACTTTGTGCAAATGGCTCGCTTCAAACGAAACTTTCCTCTTCAAGAGAATGCTCCAACAAAACGAGTATTGACTACACTCAACTTGCTCAGAAAAGGAGAACTCTTGAATAGTGCATTGCTAATGTTTTCTGACAATCCACAACAGTATTTCCCTTCGGCAACTATCAAATGCGCATCGTTTCACGGTACAGTCATTCAGAAACCGATTCCCGACTATAAAGAATACAAAGGAACGGCAATCAAAATGGCAAGCGATGCTGTTGACTTTATCCTATCAAAAATCAGCTTGTCAACGGGCACACGCAAAAAAAGCAATGTTGTTGAAACTTCCTATGAAGTGCCACGAGCCATGATTGCAGAAGCTATTATCAATGCGGTTGCTCATCGTGATTATTATAGCAAAGGGAGTATTCAAGTGGGCGTTTTTAAGGATCGCATTGAAGTTAGAAACCCCGGCAAACTTCCGCGAGAATTAAATGTCAAAGACCTCAAAAAGGATCATGGTTCGCACCCTCACAATCCTTTGCTTGCGGAATGTATGTTTCAATATGGAGCTATCGAGAGATTTGGCACCGGCACTTCTGAAATGTATAAGCTCAGTCGGAAACGAGGATTGAAAGCTCCTGTTTTCACTGAAGATGGCGATTTTAAAGTAATCCTTTGGCGACCATCAGCCAATACCGAACATGATACCGAACATGATACCGAACATGATGAAGGTAGATTATATATCGAGCTTGAAGACTTAACTCACCGTCTGGTGTGGGTGTTAATAGGTGAAATGAGTCGGACAGAAATCATGGATAGGCTCGAATTAAAGCACCGACCCAACTTCATTTCCAGCTATTTAGAACCTGCACTAGCAAATGGACTAATTGAAATGACATTGCCAGATTCTCCGCAAAGTAAGAATCAAAAGTATCGGATCACAGCTCAAGGAGAAGCACTAAAAAATAGCTTGACCGAACATGATACCGAACATGATACCGAACATGATACCGAACATGATACCGAACATGATAATACTATTCTTCACCGATTAGTAGAAGTTATTTCAGGAGAAATGAGCCGAACAGAAATTATGGAACAATTGGAATTAAAGCATCGCCCCAATTTCATTTCCAACTACTTAGAACCAGCTCTAACAAGCGAACTGATTGAAATGACCTTACCAGATTCCCCAAAAAGCAGAAAGCAAAAGTATCGACTTACACCGAAGGGAATCGCTCTTAAAAATAGATTGACCGAACATGATACCGAACATGATGACCGAACATGATGACCGAACATGATAGCAATAACCAAAATAATTCAAAAATGAAAAGATTAACTTTATTCATCCTTACGCTAATAATGAGTACTTCATTGATGGCTCAAGATTATCTGCGTTTGCCCCTTTGGGCTGATGGTGCGCCAAAAGAAAACAAGGCTACGAAAGCCGAAGAAGAGAAAACCGATGAAAAAGGGAACATCACCCGATTCAACAACATTTCAAAAGCAGAACTCTTCGTGTCGTTTCCCGAAAAGAAGAACAACACAGGTGCTGCCATCGTGATTTGCCCCGGGGGCGGATATGGCACGCAAGCCGCTGCTCATGAGGGTTTCCAATTGGCGGAGTTCCTCAATGCACATGGTGTAACTGCCATTGTGCTGAAATATCGTTTGCCTTATGGCGACGCTGATATTCCATTGATGGACGGACAAGAAGCTATTCGCTATGTGCGCTCCATGGCGAAGGAATGGAAGCTTGATGAAAACAAAATCGGCATTGCTGGCTCATCGGCTGGTGGACATTTGGCGGCTTTTGTGAGCACGCAGTTCAACAATCCAGTGATTACCGATAGTAAATTGAGCGACTATAGTTGCCGTCCTGACTTTTCGCTGCTGCTCTATCCGGTGATTAGTTTCGATGAAGAGATTACACACGTGGGTTCGCGTCGAAACCTCATCGGCAATACCAACGATTGGAAAGTGGTGCAGAAATATTGCAACGAGCTTCATGTGAGCACTGAGACTCCGCCAACATTCCTTGTGCTAGCTGATAATGACCGAGGCGTTGTTCCGCAAAACTCTATCCGCTATTATTTGGCACTGAAAGAAAACAACGTGCCTGCCGAGATGCATATTTATGCACAAGGCGGACATGGATTCGGTATGCGCCAAAACAACATCCCCACCGATAAATGGAAAGATGTGTTTGCCGATTGGCTGAAGGGGATTTTGAAGTAAGCTTACACTGAAAATATTAAACGCAAAGACGCAAAGACGCAAAGGGTTTTCATTAGCCCTTTGCGTCTTTCTGTCTTTGTGTTTATGTTAAAATCATCGCTTCTTTTTGCTGAGCTTCTTCCACCACATATAATAGCCTGTGATGGGCAAAGCCGCGCCAATGAGTGCCGCCAAGAGGGTAATCAATTTCGAGAACCAGCCAGCCCATGTGCCGAAATGAATGGCTCGAATCAATTGGTGTGTTTGCTGTGGTTCTAAATCAACGACACTATAAAAGGCGGTGCGATACCACGAAAATGACCACGTTAAGCCTGTCAGACATAAAGCCAACAAAATCAACACCGAAAACATGCCAGCCGCCAAATGGAAGTCGTGCCAAAAGCGATAGCTTCCTTTGCTCGTCTTTATTCGGAGTCGCTTCCACACCGTTTTCCACTTTCGAGGAATCCAAATGATGATGCCTGTAATCAGAATGAACACCGAAATCAGTGTTGCCCAACCGGTGATGAACTTGCCAAGATTAAATTCGCCTCGCTTCATGGGCATCATCAGCCAGCGATGCAGGCGCATCACCGACCGAAAGAAATCGGGTTCGCCCATGATGCGCTGCCCACGCACATTGCCCGTGTAGGGGTCGATATAAACCATCGACTTGCGCATGCCTTCCAATCCGAAAGCATAGTTTCGGTTTTCTTCCTCAGGGAGTCTAGCTTTGGCAAGCCGAAGCGAATCGGGCAATTGCATTTGGGCGATTGCCACGATTTGCTCCATCGGCAAGGGTTGTGCTTTCACCTCTTCCACAAAATATCTATCATGATGAAACAATTCGAGCAGTTCATCTTCATACACCAAGATTGCCCCCGTGAGGCACATCAAGCTGAAAAATATCCCCACAGGAATAGATAACCAAAGATGGAATTGAGTTAGTATCTTTTTCATATTTTTTAGAAGTCCCCATGATTAAAAAATCCCCTCCACAAAAATATTCCCCTTATCAAGCTCCAAACCTTTGGTGAAGGCATCGGGACTGACATTGTGAATATCGAAAGCATAGATGAACGGTGCTGATTCGCCCGTTGCTCCCACTGGGCTAATCGCCATGTAGAACTTGCCATCATTCACCACGCCATGCTGATAGCCATGCAACTTCGACATCGGCACGTTCATTCGCACCGCCGTTTTGTTGTGAATATCCACACGCACCACGCCCCATGTGTTGTTCTCATCTTCAGCATTGGTGAAGTTTGCCGATAGATAGCAAATGCCCTCTTCTGCATGATACCAATTATTGGTGGCGAAAGCTTCACCCAAAGTTTCACTGACATTGAAGACCCACGAGCTGTCATATTCGCCATCTTTCAAGCGCACAATCGTGGCAGGGTCGCTTGCGCTTGCCTGATAAACATAGCCATCAATGGCGTGCATGTTTCCTCCTCGATAGCCATTCGTATTGCCATTGCCCAAGGTGGTGCGGATGTATTTCGGATTTTCCAAAGAGGGATAATCGAGCACAATCGTGTGCATGCCGGTGGTTTCGATTTCGCCCAATGCACGCCTGCCGACACCATAATAAATCTTATCATCGAGCACCGTGGGGGCATCAATGCGAAAAACATAGGCTTGCTCTTGGGCATCCCATTCCGAAATCGGAATTGTCCACGTGTCCATGATTTCTGCAATGGAAAGCTCAGGGATTTTCACATTCGTTACATACATGACAGCTCGCTTCGCAATGCCCTTAGCCACATAATCGGCATCGGCTTCTTCGGTGGAAGTCATTTCGACATCCTCGGTGAGAATGTTGTGAATCAAAATGGTTTCTTCATTGATTTTCCACGGACGCACATGCGCCACCCCTCCCATACTCAGCGAAATGTCGAGCGAGCGAAGCTCCGAATAACTTCCGTTGGCATAGCTATATTTGGTGAGATAGCCTCCGCCATAATTGAAGACATACACCCAGCCCAAATCATCGACAAACACACGTGCCGAGCGCACGGGGCTGAGCGCATAGCCATTGTTCACAAAGGTGAGCGAACCGCTGTCTAAATCGCTCACCGCCGCCATGTAAACATCGGTGTCGGAATCGTCAAACTTGGCGGTGATGTGGTAAACTCGCTCGCCAGCGGTGGGCAGAGTGCTGTCGTCTGTTTCTCCATCTTCACATGCTGTGAAGATGCTGATTGATGCGCCGAAAAGGAGCATCATAAAAAGGTTTTTTCTTTTCATATTACTACTAAATTAAAGTGTTTAAAAAATTCGATAAGACAGTTTTGCATAGACGGCTCGCCCGGGCTTCTGAATGGCATAGTTGTCGAAAACTAGTGCGTCAAACAAATTGCTGCCGTCTAGGCTGAAAATTAGTTTCTTGTTGGGAAATGAATACGACACACTCGCATCATTTCGGAATTGCGTGGGCACAATCGGCTTATTCTGATTGCCAATCATGTCCCAATCGAAATGAAATGCATGAATGTAGGAGCTGAACCAACTCAGACTCAAAACATCGCCTTCCTGAAAAAGATTTCGCTGACGATATTCCATGCTGAAAGCGGCAGTGAGCCATGGCATATTGGGTTCGCGCGATTTATAGTTGAGGTTTTCCGAACCATTGAGCGCATAGCGTTCCATGTATCGAGAATCAAGGTAGTAGCCTTGCAGCATAAACGTCCATTTGCGGTTCAGCTGATAGTCGAGTTGCGCCTCGATGCCTTTGGAAATGATGTGCCCCATGTTGTTGAACACCGAATAGCTATCGTCGTTGCGCACCACCACCGAGCGACGGATTTTATCGGTTGTGTTCCGATAAAACAGATTGGTGTTAAGCTTCAACTTCTGGTGAAGTGCAAAGGTTCCGCCGAGGTTCACATTGAAACTTTTTTCTGATTCCAAGTCCACCGACTCCACTATTTCCTCCGACACATTGCCAAACACCTCATTCACCGACACCAATCGCACCGCACGTTCCACCGAAGCATTGATGCGCACCTTTTTGCTTGGTGCGAAACTAATCGTGCCCCCCAAGCCCCAATCATCATCGGGACGAGAATTGTTGATGGTGTCTAAAACGTTTTTATTATACTCCACCTTGTTTTGCTTCAGATTGGTCTGATAATACTTTCCGAAGATGGACGTTTTCAGCTTCTCCTCAAAAGAACTATTCTGATAGGTCAAGCCCGAAATTGCTTTATTCACCGTGCTTGTGCTACCATAATTTCGCTCTTCGGCTTCTCGCAATTCATCATCAGAGGAGCGAATGAAGGAGTTGTTGGTGTAGTTGTATGCCACCCGATTATTCGCATTGATTTCATAAGCCAAAGAAAGATTGCTGACATAGTTCTGATTGTCATCCACGTTTAGAGATGCCGTTCCGCTTTCGCCTGCCAATCGACTCACGCCATTGATTTGGGGCAACAAATTCCCCTGCCAATCATAGCGATTGGTGGTGGTGTCGGTGAGCGCACGCTGCGATTCTGAATATTGAAAAGTGGCGGAAAGATTGAGCTTCTTCAAAAGGAAACCACGCTTGGCATAGCTCACACTCGGGGCGATTGTCCACCCCTCACTAAACCGCTCGCCATAGGGGGTAATCATGCGAGGTCCGTGCTGCGATTCTTTGTAGTCTTTCGAAAGATTGAGCGAAAGGAAGAATTGGTCAGCCCATGGTTTATTCGTGATTCCCACATCGGCTTTTGCGCCATAGGAATAATAGGCATCGTGGAAACGCTCCACCCGTGCGCCCTTTTCGACTATGGTGAGGTAGCTCGGATTTCGACTGCCATCTTCGAGAAATTCGTTGTAATCTTTAATCGCAATATCATCCGACCACACCTCATAGTTATTGTCGGAATAATTATAGAATGCCGACAGTCGGGTGGTGAGTCCTGTTTTCTTGCTTCGGAAAGAGGAGGTCAGGTCGGCTCGATGCGTGTTGAACGAGCCATAGGAATACGACAGATTCAACGATTTGCCTTTCATGCCTCGATGCAATTGTTTCGTAACGATATTAATCACCCCACCCATTGCATCATTGCCAAACTCCACCGGCACCACACCTTTATAGACATCCACTCGCTCAATCATCGACACCGGAATGCTGTTGATGGAATACGACGAGCCGAAGGATTCCGCTGGCACACCATCAATGAAGATGCGCACCGCCTGCCCCGAAAGCCCGTTGATATTATATCTTGTCTTCGAACCCAATCCGCCATCGCGGCGCACGCGCAAGCCGGGCACTTTGTCGAGCACATCATTGAGTTCGATGGATTGCGATTGATATTTCCGCATATCGACCGAACTCACCGCAAAGCCACTTTTCATGAGCCTTTCCGATTGGTGTTCGCCCTTCACCTGCACGCCATCAAGCTGTGTGTGCTCTCTTTTCATCAACACCGTAATTTGGGTTGGCTCATCGGTTTTCAGCTCGATTTCCTTGCTGAAAGTTTCAAAGCCCACATTGCTCACCACAAGGGTGTATTTCCCCGAAGGAGATTTCAATAAGAAATGTCCGTTTTCATCGGCAATTGTGGCTTGATTGGTTTCTTTCAGCTGAATGGTGGCAAAGGGCAATGGCTGTTTTCCTTCAGAAACAACTCGCCCTTTCAGTGTGGCTGCCTTCGCCATGCCCATAAAACTCAGGCACAACAGAAGGCTGAAAAGATATTTGAAATTTCGCATCGTGATTTTGGTTTGTTTTGACGATGCAAAGTTTCATAGATTTGGCAGGGGACACAATCCCTAGAAATGAGGAAATTTTCAATGACTTATGTAGCGTAGAGGAAAGAATATCCCTAGAAATAAGGATTAGGGAAGGTTAAATCACCCCGAGATGGTCGGAAAGGAGTGTTACGGTGAAGCCAATTAGGGCAATTGCCACAATGGTAGTGCCTGCAATTTTGTTGAACCACCACAGCACACGCAAGTTGAATTTGTTTCGGAAAATGCTCACCACATTGGTGAAAGTAAACCACCATGAATTTGCACCAACAAGCACCCCGAGTAATAAAGTCAGCATTTCCGACCAATTGCCCGATTCTACTTCCACATGAAACTTAGCAAACACGGCAAGCATCACAAAAATCACGAGCGGATTTGGAATCGTAAACATGAATGTGGAAAGCATGTCAGAGAGGTATGAACTTCCCTTTTGCTTGAAATGCCCGACATCTTTAATGGGGTTTTTGAGGAAGATTTTAAGCCCTAGAGCCAAGAGAACAAAGGTGGCGAGCACATCAAACATCAGTCGATGGTCTTGCACGTAATTAATGATGAAGCCTAGGCTCAGGGCTGCAATTGCTGCATAAATCATGTCGGAAAGCGAAGCTCCAACGCCTGACATGAATCCACTCAACCAGTCTTTTGTTACGGTCTTTTGGATAATAAGAATCCCTATCGGTCCGATGATAATCGAAACCGACAGCCCCGCAAGTATTCCTTTCCAAAAGAGTGCTAAAGTCATCGAGATTTGCTAATTGATTGTCTGAATGCAAAACTACACGATAGCAAAGAATTTCTGAGCATTAAATGCAATAAATAATATTAATGTGCGGTTTGGTCATATTTAGGACATGTAAGCAAGTGGTCGTTCACCATCCCTACCGCTTGCATGAAAGCATACATAATTGTCGAGCCAACAAATTTAAAGCCTCGCTTTTTGAGGTCTTTGCTCAGCGCATCGGAAATGGGCGTGGTGGCAGGCACTTCGCTCATGGTCTTGAACTGATTGACAATTGGCTTACCCTCGACAAACGCCCACAGATAGTTTGAAAAGCTGCCAAATTCTTCTTGCACCGCCAAAAAACATTGCGCATTGATGATGCTTCCCCGCACTTTAAGTCGGTTGCGAATGATGCCCTCATCCTGCAAAAGCTGCTGCACTTTTTCTTCACCATACTGCGCCACGATTTGCGGCTTGAAATCATCATAGGCTCGACGATAATTCTCACGGCGCTTCAAGATGGTGAACCAACTCAAGCCCGCCTGTGCCCCTTCAAGGATAAGAAACTCAAAGAGCGTGTTGTCGTCATAAATAGGTCTCCCCCACTCTTCATCATGGTAGGCAATATATAAGGGGTGCGATAAACACCATGGGCATTTGTTTGTATGCATGGGAAATACTATTACTAAATTTCGGCATGAAGATAAGTAATTTTTCTAACTTTGTGGAAACTAAAAATATTTATGTATAACTTCCACTCCATAAAAGAACTACTCCAAGCATTGGTGCTGGGCAAGGACTTGCTCGCAGAAATGTTTGGCAAACGCAAATCATTTGACTATCGCTATGACCAAGCCATCGAAATCATCGACGAAAATCGGGTGAATGCGCTGATTGAAAAGGGAATTATCATTCGTAATGGTCGTTTTCTGGAGATTGAAGACCAACTGCTCGCCTTTTTCAGCCAAGTGCTTGAGGTGAATGAAGTACTGAGCATCTCCTTGATTGATGAGCAGTTTCAATCGCTCAAAGAAAATATCGACTACTATCTGGTGGAAGATAGCGAATATCGGAAATATAAATATCTCAAGGCAATCAAGGCGTTGCTGCGGAAGATGGGTGGCATTTGCCTGCGGAATGTGGTGGATTTGAATAGACAAATCGACAATACTTTTAAGACTGAGCCAAACTATCGGATTAAAATCAAGAAGCTAGAAAATTACGACCTTCGGCGCATCGACATCCGAAATCTGATTGCTCGAAGCGAGTATTTTCTTTCAGATGAGGAGCTGACATTCTTTGCGCTAGCCAAAGATGAGGAACTGAACCAAATCAGCATCGAGCTGCGACTGATTCTCGGGGAGGCTCGCCACAACTTGATTGAAACCGAAAAACAAATCATCAACTATATTAATCAGGTGCGGCAGCAAAGTGCTATTGTGGAGAAGATTCGCCAAGTGAAATACCTCAAAGACCAATTTGAGCTGGAAAGCAAGTCGGATATTCGCACACTGCTCGCTCATGAAAATCCAGTGGCATTTGAACCCCGTGCGAGCTTCCCCGTGAAACTTGCACTCGACTTGCTGCATGAAGATGAATCGTATGCCCTGATTCAATCACTTCAGCAGAAAGCAAAACATCGCACCAAGGTGAAAAGTTCGCTCGCTGCGCCTATCAATCCGAGTTTCTTTGAAGACACCGAAGAGGTGAATATCTTCATCGACCTCGACAAAATGAAGAGCAATTTTTCGGCTTCGGGCTATCACCTGCTCGATTTTGTAATGCAATATGAATATCCACGCAAGGTGAGTTTCGAGGAAATCGTTACTTGCTATTGCCAAATGATTTCACTCTATGAACATGATTTCCGATTCACCGATAGCTATGTCGAACTGCATGGCACAGAGTTTTCGGTGGTGTATCCAGGTTAGTTGGTTAGTAATAATATGATGAAGAATAATTTAAAGAGAGATGTGTTTGAGCTGCTCAGCAAGGGCGGCTTTATTTGTTCCAACAGTGCTTTGCCTCACACGCAAAAACTATTCAATTATGTGGAAGAGAACTTCGAGGAGCTGGCAGATTATTTTGCCGAAATAAATTTCACGCTCACCGCTGGCGATGAATATTATCACTTCACCCGTCCCGAAGCTAAAGCCGATCTTTCGCGCAAGCTTGAGCAGGCTTTTCGATGGATTGACATCCTCGATTTCTTCAAGAGCTATGATGCCGTCTTTGCCTCGGGCTATCGCTTCGAGCCGCAAGAAATATCGGTGTCGCTCAAGGTGAATGCCTCACTGAAAAACAAGCTCAAAGCCCTGCGCAAATACACGCAAACCGACAATGAACTCGACGGCATTAAGAAACTTGTTGATCGCCTACGAAACGATGGTTTTGTGGAATTGGAAAACGAAATCTCGGATTCCTACAAGGTGCTCGCCTCCTTCAGCTACCTCGAAACACTAATCCTAAATATCAACCTTTCAGAAGATGCCAGCGATGAGATACCTCAATAAAATCATATTTATCAATAGTGCCGCAATCCCCTATTCAGAAATCAAACTCGATGGGAATATCCATTTCATCGGCACTCAAGGCGTGGGGAAAAGCACCATTTTGCGCGCTATTCTTTATTTCTACAATGCCGATTCTCGACAGCTTGGCATTCCGAAAGGTCCAACGGTGAAGAGCTTTGCCGACTGGTATCTGAAGCACAGCAACTCCTACCTCATCTATGAGGTGATGCGGGAAACGGGCGCATTTTGCGTGGTGGCATTTAAGCAGCAAAATCGGGTGTGCTATCGTTTTATCGACAGCGCCTATCGGGCGGAATATTTCATCAATGACCGCCATGAAGCCCACGCCTCATGGGAAAGCATTCGTGAAAAACTAGATGCCTACCGAATTAATATTTCAACCTTAGTGAATAGTTACGACCAATATCGGGATATTCTGTATGGCAATTTTACCGGAAAAAAGGAGTTTGCAAAATATGCGCTGCTCGAAGCGAAACAGTATCGAAATATCTATCGCACCATTCAAAATGTGTTTCTCAACACCAAGCTCGATGCCAACGAAATCAAGCAAACTATCATCTCCTCGATGGAAGCTGAGCAAATTTCAATCGACCTCGATAAATATAGCATTCACCTCAATGGATTTGAAACAGTGCTCAACGATATTCGCAAGTTTCGCTTTCCATCGGTGCAGCGCAATGCCGAGCAAGCCATCCTGCAACTCTCAGCCATTCGCCACCTCTCCCGAGAGCAAAATCTACTAGCCGAACAGTTGAAATTTCGCCTAGAGGAAATGACTGAGGCAAAACCTAAACTGGAATCGCAAAAACGACACGAAGAGGAAAAACTGAATGCCGAAAATCGCTCTTTCGCTCACGAACGCCAACTGTTTGACAATCGCAGAACCAAAATTCTAAATAATATCAGCCAGCTCGAAGGAAAGCTCAAGGATTCTGCTCGCCAAAAGAAATATTACGACAGCCTGAATATCGCTGAAATCATTCGTCGTGTGAATGATCGAGAGGATAAACAAATCGAGCTCCATTCGCTTCAAAATGAACGTCATCTGCTCACTAATCAATTTGGCGACCTGAATAGTAAATATGACGCACTAGTGAAAGAACAAGAGCAGCAGCTTACAGCGTTTCTGCATCAAAAAGAGGCGCAAAAGCTCGAAGTCAATCGCGAACTCACGCTGTTTGCCCAAAATCTGCAAAAAGAATATGAGAAACTTTTGCTCGCTTTGGAAGAGGAACACGAAAGCGAAATGAAAGCTGCCGAAGATGAAGTGAGCATGCGAAGAAATGAGGTGCATCGGCTCGAAAAACAAGCGATTGCTACCAAACATCGCACTTTTTATGCCGACGAACTAGCACTACTCGACAAAACAAAGGCGGAAGCTGAAATCACAAAGCAAAAAGAGCAAAACCATATCGAAAGTACCAAAGCGCAAATCAAATCTCTGCAAACCAAGTGGGAATATGAGAATAAAGAGGCTGACAAAAATTGCGAAAGTGCGCTCGAAAAGCTCAACGATGCACTCGCAAGCTGCACCCAAAAGCGCAATGAACTGGAGCTGAAAATCAACGCCAACCAAGATTCTCTCTATGCATGGCTCAACAGCAATAAGCCCGGTTGGGAAAATACAATCGGTAAAATCATGAGCGAAGAGACGCTGTTTCGATGCGAGCTTTCACCCAAACTCTTGACCGATTCGGAATCTTGCTATGGACTGGGAATTAATCTGAATGAAATCGACCCGCAAATAAAGTCGATGGAGGATTATCGCTTCGAACTCGACAAGCTCGACAAGCAAATGGCGAATTTGCAGCAGTGTGTCAGAGAGGAAACGCAAGAATTGGAGAAAACAAAAGAGAAAATCCAACGCCGAAATCTGCCGAAAATCAAAGAACTGAAGGAGAATGCCCGACAAGCTGACTATATTGTGGAACAACGAACTCGTCAAATCGAACAATGCGAATTGAAACATAATTTGCTGCTCGAAAAGGCTGCGATGGAGCAAAAACAAGCACTCGAAAGTATTCAGATTGAAATCGACAAAGCAATGCTTCTGCTAGATGATTCAACCAAAAAACAAGAAGATTGCAAAGGGAAATTGCGCAAAAACAAGGAGAATAAGCTGCGAGAAAGAACGCGAAGAGTAAATGATTTCGAGAAAGAATGCAGCCAAAAGACAAGCGACATTGATGCGCAAGAGCATGAAAAAAGGACTCAAATTGCAGTACAAATCACTCTGCTGAAAAAGGAACGAGATAGCGAACTTCAACTCAAAGGAAGCGATACTAAACGGCTTTCCGAAGTGGAAAAACAAATTGCTATCACGGAGGAAGAACTGAAATATATCGACAAAAATCGCGACAAAGTGAGCGATTACCAGAAGGATAAGCGCGAATTGTTCGACAAAGAGAAAGATTTTAAAAATGAGATTGCAAGCCAAGAAAG
>JBKECD010000193.1:0-13825 GCA_047974225.1 Mangrovibacterium sp. | reverse complement strand
TTGAATGCCTATCGCCGATGGCTCGAAATGGAAATGCCCGATTGGGCATACCTGAAAATCCCCCCCATCGACTTTCAAGATATTATCTATTATGCAGCACCAAAAAAGAAGGTGCAATATGAAAGCTTAGATGAAGTTGACCCTGAGTTGCTCGAAACTTTCAAAAAACTAGGCGTGCCGCTAGAGGAGCAAAAAGTGCTCGCTGGTGTGGCAGTTGATGCGGTGATTGATAGCGTGTCGGTGAAGACTACCTTCAAAGAAACGCTAGCAGAAAAGGGCATTATCTTTTGTTCGTTTTCCGAAGCGGTGCAAGAGCACCCTGAATTGGTGGAGAAATATCTCGGCAAATCAGTGCCCACCACCGATAATTATTTTTCAGCCTTGAACTCCGCTGTCTTTTCCGATGGTTCGTTTTGCTATATTCCCAAAGGGGTGCGCTGCCCGATGGAACTTTCGACTTATTTCCGAATCAATGCCGCTAATACCGGTCAGTTTGAGCGCACGCTTATTGTGGCTGATGAGGATAGCTATGTGAGTTATCTGGAAGGTTGCACCGCCCCACAGCGCGATGAAAACCAACTGCATGCGGCAGTGGTGGAAATTTTAGCAATGGACAGAGCGGAGGTGAAATATTCGACGGTGCAAAACTGGTATCCGGGCGATAAGAACGGTAAGGGTGGCGTGTATAACTTCGTAACGAAGCGAGGCATCTGCAAGGGCGAAAGCTCGAAAATCAGTTGGACGCAAGTGGAAACAGGTTCTGCCATTACATGGAAATACCCCTCCTGCATCTTGCTAGGCGATAATTCGATTGGGGAATTTAACTCCGTGGCATTGACAAGCAATCATCAACAAGCTGACACCGGCACGAAGATGATTCACATCGGCAAGAACACCAAAAGCACCATTGTTTCAAAAGGGATTTCGGCTGGCATGAGCGATAATTCCTATCGGGGATTGGTGAAAGTGTTGGCAGGGGCAGAGAATGCTCGCAACTTCTCGCAATGCGACAGCCTTTTGCTCGGCTCGACTTGTGGGGCGCACACGTTCCCTTACATCGAAGTGAGCAACCCCACCGCACAAGTGGAGCACGAAGCCACCACCTCGAAAATTGGCGAAGACCAAATCTTCTATTGCAATCAGCGCGGCATCGACACCGAAGAGGCAATCGGCATGATTGTAAACGGCTATGCGCGCGAGGTGCTCAACAAGCTCCCGATGGAGTTTGCCGTGGAAGCCCAAAAACTATTGGCAATTAGTTTGGAAGGAAGTGTGGGATAAAAGCCCCCTCCAACTCCCCCGAGGGGGAGAGCTAGTTACTGCAATTTAAAAGCCCTGCAAGGGCGATGTATAATAGCATAGGGTGCAAACCCTATGAAAAGATGTATAATAGCATAGGGTGTAAACCCTATGAAAAGATGTATAATAGCATAGGGTGCAAACCCTATGAAAAGATGTATAATAGCATTAGGGTGTAAACCCTATGAAAAGATGTATAATATCATTAGGGTGCAAACCCTATGAAAAAAGAAAAGATATGGAAAACACATCGAGATCTTTAGGGAGTTATTTTGACCAGTTTGTAGTTGGTCAAGTTTCAACTGGCCGATATGATAATGCAGATGAAGTAATCCGTGCAGGACTTCGTCTTTTGGAGGAAGAAGAAAACAGTGTTATTGCCCTGCGAAATGCAATTCAAGAAGGGATTGATAGTGGTATTGCTCATGATTTCGACCCTGAGAAGCACCTTCAAGAGTTGAAGATCAGAAGAAAAAGTAATGATTAATACAGGGTTGCAGTCCCATAGGGACGACATCTTTGTAGCCCATGGTTTTAACCATGGGATTGAAATGATTAATTTACCAGCCCTGCAAGGGCGATGTATAATAGCATAGGGTGCAAACCCCATGGAAAAAACATGAAATATAAACATAGTGCCTTTACCCTCCCCCTCGGGGGAGATGGAGGGGGCTAAATATAAAACACCATGTTAAAAATAAAAGATTTAAAAGCCTCGATTGAGGGCAAACAGATATTGAATGGCTTGAACCTCGAAATCAAGCCGGGCGAGATTCACGCCATTATGGGTCCGAATGGCGCAGGCAAAAGCACCTTGAGCAATGTGCTCACTGGTCGCGAGAATTATGAAGTAACCGGTGGTTCAGCAGAGTTCTTGGGCAAAGACCTTTTGGCTCTTTCAGCAGAAGACCGGGCGAGAATGGGCTTGTTTATGAGTTTTCAATATCCAGTGGAAATCCCCGGTGTGCCAATGGTGAACTTCATCAAAGCGGCACTCAATGAGAAGCGTAAGTTTCATGGCGAAGAACCTATCAGCGGCAAAGACTTCCTCGCCTTGATGCGCGAAAAAAGAGAGATGTTGAGCCTTGATTCTTCATTGACCAACCGTGCGGTGAATGAAGGTTTCTCGGGCGGTGAGAAAAAGAAGAATGAAATCTTCCAAATGGCAATGCTCGAACCCAAATTGTCAATTCTCGATGAAACAGATTCTGGTCTGGACATTGATGCGCTCCGCATTGTGGCTGAGGGGGTGAATGCTTTGCGAAGCCCTGAGCGGTCGGCAATTGTGATTACCCACTATCAACGATTGCTCGATTATATTGTGCCCGACTTTGTGCATGTGCTCTATAAAGGACAAATTGTGATGAGCGGCGGCAAAGAGTTGGCTCTCGAATTGGAAGAAAAAGGCTATGATTGGATAAAAGGGTAAAAGCCCCTCCTAACCTCCCCGAAGGGGAGGAATTAGAACCAAAATGAATTAAATAAATCACCCCTGTGCCTCTATCCCTCCCCTTCGGGGAGGCTAGGAGGGGCTTGGGCTTAATATGAAACATATGAATTCGCTCACTGAAAGCTTAGTGAAGCTCTATCAAGATAATAAAGCAAAGGTGTGGGAGCAATCTCCCGACTTGCTCAATGACTTTCGTGAGGAAGCTCTGGCTCGCTTTGCGCAGCTGGGTGTGCCTTCATTCAAAAACGAGGATTACAAATATACACGTATCGACAAGGCGATTAATCCCTCGTTGATGCTGGCAGGCATGACTGTTTCGCCCACCTTCAGCATTCCGAGCTTCCCTTCGCAAGAGGCTTTTCAATTGAATTTCTGCAATGGGGCGCACTGCAAAAGCAATTTCCGTCAGGACTTCCCCGAAAATGTCGTGGTAGGTCCAGTGAGCCAAATGGTATTGGAACATCCTGAAATCTTCACACAGTACTATAATAAACAAGCTGCCCAATCCAACGACGCTTTTGTGGCACTCAACACGGCATTGACACACGATGGTTTGCTTGTCTATGTCCCCGATGGCGTGGAAGTGGAGCTTCCGATTCAAGTGGCTGATGGCATGAATGGCGTAGATGCGCAAGTGGTGTCGCTTCGAAATTTGGTAGTGCTAGGCAAAGGCGCAAAAGCAACGCTGCTCTTTGTGGAACACAATATTAATAATGCCAACTCGTTGATGAATCAGGTTTCGGAATTTGTGGTGGGCGAAGGAGCGGAGCTGCATGTGAACATCGTGCAGGATTTGCTTTCGGAGTCGGTGATGGTGGATGCGCAGTTCTATCAATTGGAGGAGGGCGCAAAGGCTCACCAAACAGTGGTTTCGCTCAATGCAGGCACAATCCGAAATAATCTTCACACCGATTTAGTGGGCGAAGGTGCCGAGATGACCATCAACGGCATGTCGGTACTTGATGCGAAGCAGCATGTGGATAATTTCACTCAAATCACCCACGCAGTGCCCAATTGCTTGAGCAATCAGCTCTATAAAAACGTACTTGATGGCGAAGCTGTCGGTGCTTTCGCTGGTCGCATCCATGTGGTGCGCAATGCGCAAAAGACGAATGCTTTCCAACGAAATAACAATGTCTTGCTTTCAAAAACCGCCAAGATGCACGCTAAGCCACAGCTCATCATTGATGCCGATGATGTGAAGTGTTCGCACGGAGCAACTGTGGGGCAGATTGATGAAGAAGCGTTGTTTTATATGCAAGCACGAGGCATTGGCAAGCAACAGGCACGCATGATGTTGATGAATGCTTTTTGCCATGAAGTGATTTCAGAAATCAAGCACGAGTTTATCCGAGATGTAGTGGCAGAATTGGTGGAATCGAAATTGAGCAAGGAATAACAACTATTTTTCCTCGCTGCCCACCACCACAAAAGTGCCCGTTTCTTTGGGGGCTTCCTTTTGTTTTTGCAATTGCTCCATGAGTTCTTCGGGCGATGGCATTTCTTCCTCGGGGAAATTTCCTGAAGTGAATTGGCTATAATACTGCTTGAAGAAAATCAAGTATTCATCGAGATTGCCCATTTCTGTCAATCGGCGGTAGTTTTCGCTTGAAATAACGAAGTTGTGATAGTTCTTCGCTTTTAGCTCATTGAAGACTACTGGCTGACGAATAATCGAGCGCATGTAAATCAAAGCTTGCTCTTTGTCGAGGAAGCTTTTCACGAGCAACATCGACTTCTTGGCGCTGAACATGACACTTTCCATGTCGAAATCAGTTTTGAGATAGTGGTCGATGTTGTAATTTGCCAAATCAAAACGCAGCCTATTGACATCCACCGCCGAATCATTGTCGAACGCCAACACAAAATAATGAATCAGATTTGCTTCCCTAGAATAGCCTTGTCTGTCGGCAACTTCTTTTTCTTGAGGAATTATATCTTCTGAAATATAGCCCGATGCAAGCATGGCTTGATAGTCTTGAAGCGAATCATCTTGCAGCAAAGCTCGAATATTGTCGGCAAGAGTTGCCAAGCCCGATGCTGGATTTTCCTGAGCATAGGCAGCAAGCGCCGCATCAAAGCTTTTCTTATCCTTAGTTTTATTTTCACCAATCAGCTGAATAAACTGCAAGCTTGGAATGAGCGCACTGTCGGGCTGCATGCTCAAAACATGCTTTGCTCGTTGTGCAGCTTGCGCATGCCTTCCCTTTTGATAAAGCGTAAGCGCATCAGCAAAAGCCTTTTCGGTTTTCTCTCGCTGCTCTTCGAGTTCGATGAAATAGTTCGGATTGCTCAAGTATTGCGCATACTTACTCTTAGAATATTGCGATAAGATGAGCGACTTATAATAATCTGCCCGCTCTTGATTGCTTAATTTCTGATAAGAATCCCACAGTTCAAAATACACAGGCAATTGATATTGATTGGTCGGAAATCGAGCGAGCAAATCTTCCAATGTATTGCTGGAGCGATGTAGATTATTGAAATCATGCTTAAATATTCGCCCCGCACGGAAAAGCGCATCGAGGATGCGCTCATTAGAAGCCTCAAAGTCCTCAGGAGTGCGTGGCATGTCTTGCAAGTAAAAATCCGCCCGGGTATTATCGGTGATGCGAGCCTCTTGCCCTGCCAGTATTTCGCCACTATCGTTGGCTAAGTCTTCTGCCGACTCTTCCGCAACCATCGACATCCCCTTATTTCCACGGCGCCAACCATCTTCTTGTCGGCGCTTGCCCCAGTTATTCAAAAACTGTTGTTTCCCCAAAGCGACAGTCTGCTGATTATAGAAATACCATGTGGACTGATTTTGGGTATTTGACAATTGCACTGCCAGCATAGCATTGCTAGCTTGTTGCTGCTCTTTGGCGGCTTCCAATTGTTTTTGGGTTTCTTTCTGCTGAGCCCATCGACTCACCAGCTTATTCCGTTCGCCTTCATCCATCAATGCTAGGCGTTGCAGACTGTCCTCACGCTCCACAACAAGCAGATTGTCGGTCAGATTGACAAGCCCCTTATGCCGAGCTGAAAGCTGCCCATAATCAGCATGCGTCGAGCTAATCACCGTAAACAGCGTGTCGTAATACATCCGAGAGTCAATATACTCCTGACGTTTATAATAAAGGTCGCTCAGCGTGCTGCATGTCAGCACCAATTGATTGTCATTATCCTCATAGGCGGCTGCCGACTGGCGCAAATAGCCGATAGCCTTCGGCTCATTGTGGGTGCGCAACTCCGTTTGCGCTAGTGCATAAAAGATTTGATCGCGAAATTCCCGATTGCGCTCCAGCCTTGCCAGCTTGCGAAGCTCTGCCTGCACCGCAGCGAGATTTTCATCATTGACAGAAAGCGCTAAGGAGGAAAGCCGTGCACTAAATCGCATCATATAAGGCACACGCAGCTTCGTTACTTCCTCAAAATGAATTGATGCCGATTGATTGCGCCCCGCTTGCGCATAGAGTTGCGCCAAGATGTAATGACAGCGAGCACGATCGCCTTTATCCTTCACACTTGCCACCGCTTGCTCTAAATGAGTGATAGCCTTTTCGGTGTTGTCCTGACGCAAATAAAAATCAGCCGCCGCCATATCGAAAGTCGCATTAAGCCCCTTAGGAAATTGCAGACTACCTTCTATTTCGCCGATGATTGCCATCGCCTGTTCGGTCATCGGTATTGCCGTATAACTCCGAAGTAGCCAAATGAGCGCACTATAATACACTTTGGGTTTTTCGGGGAACTTCCGAAGCACATAATCAAACTCATCTGCCGCCTTAATATAGTCCTTCAAATAATAATATGCCTTTCCCGAAAGCAGATGACTATCATCCACCCAATTATTGTATTCCTCTTTGTTGGCGAGCTTTTTATAGGCTTCGCCTTGCGATTTTCGTCGCTTAGGCTTGACCGTAATCGAATGTGAGCCGATGAGTTTATTGCTCTTCTCGATTGCATAATCCATATTGCTTGCCACGATATTTTCGGTTTCGGGCAAACTAGCTTTATAGACTGGCAATATGCGTGAATAATCGTCTGACACGTCAGTTTCAATTTTCTGCTCACCAGCTTTCAAAGCTTCTCGTCCGTTGAAATAAATATTATATCGAGAAACCAAGTTATGGTAGCTCCTTGATGTCAGGGTGTTCTTTTTTGTTGAACATGAACTGACGACAGCCACGCTCAGCAAGAGTGCCCCAATTAGCAGATATGTATTTATTCGTTTCAACAGATGCGTTTAATTTATTTTTTCGATGTTTTCACCTTTTGCGAAGGGGCTTTTTGTGCATTTCGTCGCTCCACTTCTCTGATGGTGTTGGCGGCAAGCTGCATGAATGCCTGTCCCATTGGACTATATTCTTCCAACGCCACGGGCTTGCCTTCATCGCCCCCCTCACGAATGCCTTGCACGATTGGAATTTCGCCAAGCAAAGGAATTTCGAGTTCGGCAGCTAGGTTCTTCCCCCCATCTTTGCCGAAGATGTAATATTTATTCTCTGGAAGTTCTTCGGGAGTGAACCACGCCATGTTTTCCACCAATCCAAGCACGGGCACATCCACCGTTTTGTTGCCAAACATGCTCACCCCTTTCACCACATCGGCCAGTGCCACATCTTGGGGCGTAGTTACGATGATAGCTCCCGTTACAGGCACAGTCTGCACCAATGAAAGGTGAATATCGCTCGTTCCCGGAGGAAGGTCGAAGAGTAAGTAGTCGAGTTCGCCCCAATCGCCATTCACGATGAGTTGTTTCAAAGCATTTGAAGCCATTGGTCCGCGCCAAACGAGTGCTTCATTCTTGCTCACAAATAGTCCGATGGAAAGCATCTTCACGCCATGCGCCTCAATGGGGAAGATATATTCCACGCCATCTCGTTTTTCACCTGTCGGCAGCGCATCTTCCACGCCAAACATTTTGGGCAGCGAAGGGCCGAAAATATCGGCATCAATAATGCCCACTTTTGCGCCAGTCTTCGCCAAAGCCACCGCTAGGTTAGCCGCCACGGTTGATTTTCCCACGCCGCCTTTGCCCGAAGACACCGCAATGATGTTTTTCACACCGGGAAGAATTGGTCGTTCCATGTTGTGCAAGGCTTTGGGGGTGATGTTCACCTCAATGTCATTGCCGAAAGCAGCCGCTAGAGCTGTCTTGCACATGGTGGTTACAGTTGGTATATTTTTATCATTCGAGCGTTGGAAGACGAGCGAGAACGCAATCTTTCGTCCTGTGATGCGGATTTCTTGCACCATTTCCATTTTCACCAAGTCTTGTTCCGAACCTGGATATTTCACTTTTGCCAATACTTCATTGACTGATTTGGGTAGTATTATCATGTGTTCTATGTTAGCCCCCTCCAACTCCCCCGTACTTCGGCTGCGCTCAGCAACCAAGGGGAGAGTAAAGGCACTGAGTTTATATCCTTATCATGTAGCAAGCTTACAGCTTATCGCCTAAAGCTTTTTCCTCCAAAAATAAGGAACATTCCTTGTTCCTTAATTCCCTTAATTGTTCCTTAGCGAAAATCTAAGTTTGATTTTCAATGGTTTATAATTTCTATTTTGTGCGTTTTCTTGTTCCTTAATTTTTTGCTATGCCTTTACCCTCGCCCTTTGGGGAGTTGGAAGGGGCTTTTATTTTTTGAAGATATACACTGCGTTCTTATCTCTCACTTTGTCGCTCAATCGTTCAATAATTCCGTCGGCGATAAAATCATTCAAATATAGTCTAATTGTTTTTTCATTGATGCCAATATACTCAGTAAAATCAGCCAGCGTCCCTTGATTGTGATAAAAAAGGTAGTTAATAATCCCTTGCTGCGTGCCATTCAGCTCGCCCCAATTGCTTTTGATGTGATTCAAGATAGCATCGGATATGGACTTTATATGAGAGCTGATTTTATTTCTGAGTGTGAGATAAACATTACTATGCACAATTCGATATTCAGGTATGGAAAGCATCGACTTCTCCATAGATTCATATATCCTCGAAACGCCCTCATTGAGCTGACGTGCATATCCGAAATCTTCAAGCACTCGTGCGATTCTCGGATTGCGTGCGAAACGTTCAGTCCGGATATTCTCAATAGTTACTTGAGCTGGGAGCGGACCACTGTTTGAAATTTCCAGTCTGTCATCAAAATGCTTAATGAGCGTGGTGTTTCCTTGGATATTATAGGAGCGATGACAAAGAGCATTGACAATCCCCTCGAGCCATGCATCTTCCGGATATTCCGGCACACGTTCAAATCCGCCTTTTTCGAGATTTAAGATGTGATAATCATTTAGCGATACTTGCATGAATTTTTGCACTTCTTCAATGATTCGAGGGATATTGTTTTCAAAGCGAACATCTTTTGTTACATTGTGATTTGTGCCAACTCTTGCCTCATTGCCGTCATATCTCACATAGCGAAGCGAAGCGGAAGCAATGTATTTTTCGGGGTCTTTGGCAAATAGCAGAATGCCTGCATTTTTTATCTGATAAGCTCCTTCGCTCGTTTTTCCCGCCAAATTTCGTTTCTCAAGTAATTCTAGGTGCGTACCTTTATATTGCAGCCTGTTGCGATAGTTTTCCAACAGCTCGGTATCTAAATCCGCAAAATCAAAACCAGCAATTACTTCTTCCTCAAAACGACGAATTTGCTTGTCATATTCCAAAGTTCTCACTGCCTCCCTATCGAGCAAATGATTTTGGTCATTCACTCGAAGATAGACAGCTTCATTGTCTTTGCGCTGATAAATATGGTCCTTGTCAAGCTCTACATGATAAAGAAATAGAAGTTTTCCATCTATTTCCACCTCTTCAAGCTTGATATTTGGATAAGGATTAATGAAGTCGAACACCAAGGTGCGATAAGCATCAATAGCATTGCCGAGGTCTTTTAAGTCTTGAATGACACCAGCATCACCCAACCCAAAAGCCAACACGCCACCATCGGCATTGAGCATACCGATAAGCTCTTCGGCTAGCTTGCTAGCTTTGAGCAGCTTTTCTCCCAAACCTTTTCGCTCGAAATACTGATTTTCTCGCTTGGTCTGAAGATACTCAACGGTGATTTGTGGATTTATTTTTGACACTTCCATGATGATGCTATTGCTTAGTCTTTTTCCTCCAAAATAAGGAACATTCCTTGTTCCTTAATTCCCTTAATTGTTCCTTAGCGAAAATCTAAGTTTGATTTTCAATGGTTTATAATTTCTATTTTGTGCGTTTTCTTGTTCCTTATTTTTTTTAGTGCGAAGTGCGAAGTGCGAAGTGCGAAGTGCGAAGCACCTAACGGTGATTAATCACACAGCCTAACTCATAACTCCCAACTCATAACTCATAACTCATAACTCATAACTCATAACTCATAACTCCCTCCCCAGCTCCTCCATCGGATTCCAAAACACTTCATCGAAGTGCTGAATCTGATTATTCTTTATTTCTATTCCTTCGGCTTCGAGCAGCTCCTCCATGCTTTTGCCGTGGAAGTGCATTTTGCCGGTGAGCAATCCCTTGGCATTCACCACCCGATGCGCCGGCACATATCGCTCTTGAAACGGAGCTTTATTCATCGCCCAACCCACCATGCGTGCCGAGCGTGCTGAACCAATGCAGCGAGCAATCGCCCCATAGCTCGTTACCCGCCCTTTGGGAATGTGGCGAGCCACCTCATATGCCATTTCAAATATATCACTCATTTTTTACTGCTTAGTGCCTTAGCTCTCCCCCCTCCCCCCTCGAGGGAGTTGGAGGGGGATTCTACTCTCTCGCCGAGCGTCCAAAACTTCTATATTCATCCTTTTCGATTTCCACAATTGGTTCGAAGAGTTCGCCATTATGAATTCGGAAAGCAAAATATTTAATATCAATCCCACGTTCTCGCCATTGTTTTTCATAGAATGTTTGAATCGAAAGCACATCATTGAGAATGGGAGAATTATACAAGTCCGCAGTATTCGTTACCGGCAAAAAGCCATTTAGCTTCGCCATTTCTATCGTATATTCATACATGAAATTGCTGTCGCATTTCAGGTGGATTGTTCCCTCGGGCTGGAGAAACTTGCGATACTTTTCTAGGAAATTTGTCGCCGTAAGTCGTTTGCGTGTATTTTTCATCTGAGGGTCGGGAAAGGTAATCCATATTTCGCTCACCTCATCTTTGGCAAAAAACTTATCTATAATTTCGATGCTTGTGCGCAAAAAGCCCACATTGTCAATCCCTTCATTGAATGCCTCTTTCGCCCCTTTCCACATCCGAGAACCTTTAATGTCGATGCCGAGGAAGTTCTTTTCAGGCATCATTTTGGCTAGCGACACCGCATATTCGCCCTTGCCACAACCCAATTCAAGCACAATAGGATTGTCGTTTTT
The DNA here is from genome assembly GCA_047974225.1 of Mangrovibacterium sp. Lineage (GTDB taxonomy): Bacteria > Bacteroidota > Bacteroidia > Bacteroidales > Prolixibacteraceae > JBKEDC01. Next base: position 2,729 of record JBKECD010000193.1, on the reverse strand, counting down.
GAAGAACAATTCATTCCATCGTCCTTTCATCTCATGGTCGTCTTGCCACGGCGTGCGCATCGGAGCTTGAATCACATTGGTGAAAGTCTCCATCTCAGCAAATTTCTTTAATTTATTTTTTCCCACAGATAATCAATTACGAATTTTCAATTACGAATTACGAATAGGCAGGGTTGCACTAACCCCTAATCACTAACAACTATACTCAATCCCACGGCATCAATTCCTTCGAGCACATCTTCACGCATGCCTTGCTGAATGCTGATGCGATAAATTCCCGAATCGGGAAACATCACATTTTCTTTATAGCGCAGTTCATTGTCAAACAAATCTCCCAGTCCAGAACCGAGCCACCGACCCGATGGTTCGGCAAGCGTAAACTCTACGGTGTCGATGAGTTGCTCTCCATTGGGCGATTGGATATTGATGAACAACCAAAGATTGCTATATGCATAGCTATTTTTATTTCGGATATTCAGCCGAAGGTCATAGGAAGCATTCAAATCCTCATCGAAGTGCACAGGAAAAGTCAAGACCGAATCTTTATTCCATCCCTTAGCATCAGTGCGATAGAAATGCTCGTATTTGGAGTTGGGGCGGCAAGCCGTAAGACTCAAAATACACAGAAGTATGGCTATTAACAAGTTTGATTTCATTTTGCTATTCCTCTTTTTCCTTCCGTGGAGGGCGATTCCGATTGTTGGGGCGGCGGTTGTTGGGGCGTTGCTGACGCTGCTCGCCAGCGTTGCCATTTTCGTTTTTGCCTGCCTGCTCTGCCCGAGGGGCATTATCCCGTCTTGCCGCATTTCTTCGCTTCGAGGAGCGACGCTCGCCTTGCTCGCGGGGCGACGTCGGCTTATTTGCTTCCGCATTAGCACCACCTTCAGAAGAATTGCTGCGACGATTATTATTGTTTCGATTATTTCTATTCGACTTGCGACGATTGCTTCCTGCGGGCCTATCAAAGCGAGTGAGACTCTCGTCATCGCTCGAAAGAATGTCATTATATCTGCCCGAGGAAGACTTGCTTCCTGTATCTTCCGCCACCAGCTTTTCGGGTTTCTGACCTTGGCGATTCATGGCGATTATCTCTTTGGCTCTATCGACACTAATTTCCTTGATGCCCCCCACCGAGCGGTCGGTGATACATATATAATATAGCATCCGCTTGAAGGTGTCTGACTTCACAAAAGCGAATCGTCCCTCTTCGGTTTCGAGCTGAATGTTGCCCGAGGGGAAATCACGACGTGCATCATCATAGGCATCAAGCTCATAGTTCAGACAGCATTTGAGCTTACTACACTGCCCCGCCAATTTCTGCGGATTGAGCGACACCTCTTGGGTGCGAGCAGCCCCCGTGGAAACAGATTTGAAATTGCCCAACCAACTTGAGCAACACAATTCCCGACCGCAAGGACCAATACCACCAATACGCCCAGCTTCTTGGCGAGCGCCAATCTGCTTCATCTCGATGCGAACGCGAAAATTGCTCGCCAGCACCTTTATCAGCTCCCGAAAATCCACGCGCCCCTCGGCTATGTAATAGAAAATACCTTTGGTTTTATCTCCTTGAATCTCCACATCGCCAATCTTCATGTCGAGCCCGAGGTCTTTCACTATTTGGCGCGAGCGAATCATTGTTTCGTGCTCCATAGCAATCGCCTCTTCCCACTTCTCGAGGTCATTCGGCTTTGCCTTGCGATAAATCTTTTTAAACTCTCCACGTGGGCGATATCTGTTTTTCACAATCTGACTTTGCACCAGCTCGCCTGTGAGCGTTACAATGCCAATATCATGCCCCGGACTCCCCTCCACCGCCACAAGGTCGCCAGCCACAAGGCTCAGCCCATTGCAATTCTGATAATAATCCTTGCGCGTGTTTTTGAAGCGCACTTCCACCAAATCATTGCCGGGTGCATTTTGCACCACATCATTCAGCCAATCATAGACATCCAGCTTGCCACATTCTCTTCCACCATGCAGATTACATCCGCAACTTTGCTCGCCAAGCCTGTCATTCTCTGGCTGTAAGTCTTTATTTAATTCTTCCATCTATTTGCTATATTGTTATTCGGCATACCCATCAATCCGACCCTATGCCTACTCTAATCCACAAAGATATGGATTAATTACGAATTTGCAATTACAAATTACAAATGGCTAGGCTGAAAAATCTCACCCCTGCCCATTCCCGCAGGCAATCCCTAATTATCTATTGACAATTGATTTATCTCTTCCGAAGAAAGACCCGTAGCCACTTGAATCATTTCAATAGAAGCGCCTATACTTAATAGATTTCGAGCCGTCTTCTCTACCCCTATCGCTTCGCCTTCTGCCCGTCCTTCTGCCCGTCCTTCTGCCCGTCCTTCTGCTCTCCCTTCTGCTCTCCCTTTTTCTCTTCCTTTTTCCATTCCTTCGATCACTCCTTTTGCATGATTTTCTTCGAGCTCTCTTTTTGCTACATTTTGGGCGGTTACTTCGTTGCTGATGATATCCCAAAATTCCTCATAGTGAGACATCTGACTTTCAGAATATTGCGAGCGTTGAATAAGCGATAAAGCATCTCGGATTTCGGGGTTTTCTTCCAAACCTGCGGGGGCTACTTCCATGTCATCCTTTACCTCGGTGAGAAAACGCAACCAAAGAACTGCCATACGCTTTTGCGAGTAAGTCTCCGGTTTGAATTTGGGAAGCTCAACCATCACAAACTCCATCCCGTTCATCGTTTC
>JBKECD010000020.1:0-23522 GCA_047974225.1 Mangrovibacterium sp. | reverse complement strand
GGCTTTATCTATTCGGACTTTCCCACACTTTTGTTTCGGTGCAGTTGATTAGCAGATATTGGTCGTCGCACTTCATGCGGAATTCGCCAGCTTCGAGCGTCCATTTGCCATGGTTGTTCACAAAAGCAAGCTCGCTTGCTGGGAGAGTGAAGCTCACTGTTTTGGTTTCGCCTGCTTTCAATGCCACTTTATCGAAGGCACGAAGACGCATATTGTCGGGCACATGACTAGCCACCAAGTCGCTAGAGAAAAGCAACACCGGTTCTTTGCCATCCACTTTCCCAGTGTTGGTTACATCTACGGTGAAAGTGATTTCATCAGCGGCAGTGAAACTCGTTTGACTCGCTTTCAAGTTGCTGTACTTATAAGTTGTGTAGCTCAATCCATGACCGAATGCCCATTGCACATCCACTTTGGCATCGTAATTATAGTTGCCCTCCATAGTGCCTGTTTGCTCGCTCACTTTGAAATCATAGGTGGAGAGAGAATTAATCAGGCGAGGATAGGTGTAGGGCAATTTAGCCGAGAAGTTTGCATCGCCGGCCATTAGATTGGCTAGGGCATCGCCCCCGAAGTTGCCAGGGAGCAAGACGCTAATTACGGCATCAGCCAAAGGCTCGATTTCGCTAATTAGGCGTGGACGACCTTCATTGAGCACCAAGATAATCGGCTTGCCTGTTTCGGCTAAAGCCTTCACCAAGTCGAGCTGGTTGCGTGAAAGCGTAAGGTCGGTGAGGTTGCCCGGAGTTTCGCAATAAGAGTTCTCGCCGATGCACGCCACAATCACATCAACGCCTTTGGCTGCACGAACCGCTTTAGCGATTTCGGGAGTGTTTTCTTCGTAATATGCGCCATCCATTTTATAGGTTACGCCAGCTTCATAGGAAACTTTGTCTTTGCCATATTTGTTCTCCAAGGCTTCGAGAATGGTGTTGTGTTTGTCTGCAAATTCATCAGCAATGTTTCCTTGCCATGAATACGACCAACCACCATTGAGTGAGCGCATGGAGTTAGCATTCGGACCAGTTACTAATATCTTTTTGCCTTTGGCAAGTGGCAAAATGTTGTTTTCGTTTTTCAACAGCACTTCCGACTCTTCAGCAGCTTGCAGAGCCACTTGGGCGTACTCTTCGCCACCAAATTTGTCATAACTTACAATCTCCCAATAAGGATTTTCAAACAAGCCCAAGCGATATTTCAAGCGAAGTACACGACGCACCGCATCATCCACACGCTCCATTGACACCGCTCCTTCTTCCACTAATTCTTTCAAATCACGGCAGAATTGTGTTTCATAAGGCACCATCGCCATGTCGATACCGGCATTAATGGCAAGGCGCACTGCATCTTTTTTCGATGTAGCAATGCCTTCACGCTCGAAGAGGTTGTTGATGTCATTCCAGTCAGTTACGAGCATGCCGTCCCAATTCAAATCCGTTTTCAGCCATTGAGTCAGCAACTCATAATCAGCATGCGTGGACACCCCATTAATAGAAGCTGAGTTCACCATGATGCTCAGCACGCCTGCTTCCACTGCTTGACGGAAAGGTTCAAAAAACTTCTCACGAAGAAGATTATATGGAATGTAAGCTGGCGTGCGGTCTTTGCCCGAGTGAGGTGCACCATAACCCATGTAGTGTTTGGCGCAAGCTGCCATGTGATAGGCATCTACTTGGTTGGGGTTCTCGCCTTGCAGACCACGCACGGAAGTAGCACCCATCACGGCATTCATGTGTGAATCTTCGCCATAGCTTTCCCAAAGACGAGCCCAGCGAGGGTCTCTGCCTAAGTCCATGGTAGGCGCATAGGTCCAAGGAATGCAGGCCGCACGAGATTCATAAGCGGTGATTTCGCCGGCTTGAAACACCAAGTCGGTGTTGAATGAAGCCGCCATGTTGATACCCTGAGGGAAGAGCGTTCCGCCAGCGGTGTAGGTGGTGCCGTGGATTTGATCGACCCCATAGATGCAAGGAATACCCATTTCAGCCATGGAGCGGTCTTGAATAATTTTGATGGCTTCCGCCCATTTCTCAGGTGTTTGCGCACGACTCAAAGGCACATTCAAAATCGAGCCCACTTTATATTTACCAATGATGGTGTCGAGCTGACTATCTTTAAGGGTGAAGTCGTTGGGCTTGCTGAAATCGGTGATGATGTCAATAGTGATTTCCGTCATTTGTCCCACTTTCTCTTCCAATGTCATTTGTTGGAGGAGTTTTTCGATGTTTTGCTCGATAGCAGCATCGGCAGGAATAGCCGGTTTCGTCGTTTGTGGCGAGCTGCAAGCTGCAAGCACTAGTGCCACGCAACCGAGGATTAAGTTTTGAAGTTTTGTCATATGTTTTAATTAAGCCCCTCCCAACCTCCCCGAGGGGGAGGGGTAGAGAGGCACTGAGTTTATAATTCATCTGCAAAAATGCAAAGAAAATAGCACAAACCGATGGTGAAATGTTAAGAAAAGGGGTGTAGTTTGTTTTCTATCGCTCCTCGGGGGCTTTATTTCAACCGTTGCATGATTCTCAAAACGAAACCTCCCGATAAGCTGATGCTTATCGGGAGGTTTTTAATATAGCGGAGTTTTAATTGCTCATTTATTACAGTTTCCGTTCCACTTCTACTTCATGGAAGCATTCGATGAAGTCGCCAGTCTTGATGTCGTTATATCCGTCAATGTTCATACCGCATTCGTAGCCTTTGGCTACTTCTTTCACATCGTCTTTGAAGCGTTTCAATGAACCGAGTGTGCCAGTGTAAATCACGATGCCATCGCGAATCAAGCGTACTTTGTGTTTCGAGCTGCGGAAGAACTTACCATCACGCACGATACAACCAGCGATTGTTCCGACCTTGGTGATTTTGAACGTTTCCATGATTTCGGCCGTACCCAAGATTTCCTCTTTGATGTCGGGAGAAAGCATGCCTTCCATGGCGGTTTTGATTTCCTCAATTGCATCATAGATGATGGAATACATGCGGATATCTACTTCTTCACGCTCGGCAACTGCGCGAGCTTGAACGGTAGGGCGCACTTGGAAGCCAACCACAATTGCATCCGATGCGGTGGCAAGCATGATATCTGATTCTGAAATCGCACCCACGGCTTTGTGAATTACATTCACTTGGATTTCTGGAGTCGAGAGCTTAATTAAAGAGTCAGACAATGCTTCGATAGAACCATCCACATCACCTTTCACAATCAAGTTCAATTCTTGGAAGTTGCCCAATGCAATACGACGACCAATTTCATCAAGCGTGATATGTTTTTGAGTGCGCAATCCTTGCTCACGTGCCAACTGCTCGCGCTTGTTGGCAATCTGACGAGCTTCGCTCAATTCTTCGAGCGTGTTGAACTTATCGCCCGCTTGCGGTGCGCCGTTCAACCCAAGCACAATGACTGGCTCGGCTGGTCCTGCGCTTTCCACACGTTGGTTTCGCTCGTTGAACATCGCTTTCACGTGTCCGAAATATTGTCCTGCCAAGATGATATCGCCTTGCTTCAATGTTCCGTTTTCCACGAGCATTGTCGCCACGAACCCACGACCTTTGTCAAGCGATGATTCAATAATTGTGCCGATGGCACGTTTCTCTTTGTTGGCTTTCAATTCGAGCATTTCAGCTTCGAGCAATACTTTCTCTAATAGTTCTTCGATATTCAAACCTTGCTTAGCAGAGATGTCTTGCGACTGATATTTACCTCCCCATTCTTCCACTAAGTAGTTTAGATTTGCCAATCCTTCCTTAATTTTATCGGGATTAGCTCCGGGTTTGTCAATTTTGTTGATAGCAAAGATGATTGGCACACCTGCCGCTTGCGCATGGTTGATTGCCTCCTTGGTTTGAGGCATGATGTCGTCATCAGCAGCCACAATAATAATTGCAATATCGGTGATTTGCGCACCACGTGCACGCATCGCTGTAAAGGCTTCGTGCCCCGGAGTATCGAGGAATGTGATATGCTTGCCACTATCTAAAGTTACATTATAAGCTCCAATGTGCTGGGTGATACCACCAGCTTCGCCCGCAATCACATTTGCTTGGCGAATATAGTCGAGCAATGAAGTCTTACCATGATCAACGTGTCCCATCACCGTAACGATAGGCGCTCTTTCGTGTACTTCGTCGGGGCGGTCATCTGTATCTTCGATAGCATCGAGAATTTCAGCACTCACAAATTCGACTTTGAAGCCGAACTCTTCTGCCACGAGCTGCATGGTTTCCGCATCTAGGCGTTGGTTGATTGACACAAACAAGCCCAAGCTCATGCATGAACCAATGATCTGATTCACGCCCACGTCCATCATGGTGGCTATTTCAGCCACGGTTACAAATTCGGTTACTTTCAGCACGCTTTGAGCTGCTTGCTCTTTTGCGCGAGCTGCATCGGCTTTTTCGGCTGCTGCATCGCGCTTGTCGCGACGATATTTTGCGCCTTTGCCTTTTGCTCCCTTGCCGCTAGTCAGTCTGGCAAGAGTATCTTTAACTTGTTGTTGTACTTCTTCATCAGAAACTTCCGCTTTTTCAGGTCGCTTATTGCGATTGTTTGGATTCGCTTTGCGGTTTTGGTTGTTGCGAGAGTTCGGATTATTGTTGTTATTGTTTTGGCGTTGGTTGTTATTTTGACGTTGATTGCCATTTTGGTTTTGCCCTTGCCCTTTGTTTTCTCCGCCATTGTTTTGCCCATTATTTGGCTTATTGGCATCGGCACCGGGCGCATCTTTTTTGATGCGGCGACGTTTCTTTTTATTGGCGTTTTGTGCATTGGCGGCTCCGCCTTTAGGCGCAGGCTTTTTCTTTTCGGGCAGCTCGATTTTGCCTAAAATTGTTGGTCCTGTTAGCTTATCTACACGTGTGCCGATAAATTCTTCTTTGGGAGCTTCTGCAACTGTTGGCGCTGCTTCTGTTTTTTCTTGCGGAGGCGTGGGCTGCGGTTTACTTTGCACTTTCGGAGCTTCGGGCTTTGGCTGAGGCTTCGGATTACTCTTAGGCTGAGCGTTTGTCTTTTGAGCTGCTTTTTTGGCATTGCGCTCGTCATCACGTTCCTTTTTTGTTTTTTTATCAGGGCGTGTTTTGGGATTGATTGATGATAAATCAATCTTTCCGACCACGCGAGGACCGTCGCCTTCTTGCTCACTCGTTTCTACTGCCACCATTTGGGGGGCAGCCGACTTGGGAGGAGTGGGGGCAGCTTCTTTTTGAGGTTCTTCGACCTTGGGCGTAGGCTTAGGTTTCGACGAGCTGGCACTATTGTCAATGATTCGAACCTCTTCTACTTCGCGCACTTCCTTCTCGGGATTCCGTGCCGCTTTTACATCTTCGATGCTGACATCGGCTTGAGGCTTCGGACGAAGATTGATTTTTTCGGATTCTTTTTTCAAAGAGCTATCGGCTTTATATTCTTGCTGAAGAAGCTGATAGGCGTCTGTTGAGATTTTAGCATTAGGGTTGCTTTCCACTGCGATTCCTTTCTTATCTAGAAATTCCACTACAGTAGATAGTCCCACGTTAAACTCTTTTACAACCTTTGAAAGTCGTATGTTATTATTGCCAACTGTCATAAAACTATTACTATTCTTTTGGTCATTGAAACCACCTTGGCTTCAATCGTGCTACAATTTTACTGAATTAATACTAAAAACCTGCATTTTTGGTGTAAGTTTAACCGCAATTTTGCATTAAACGCTAGTTTGAGCTAGTTATTGTTTGGTACAAGACGGCTAATCCTCAGGTTTATTTTTCAAATTCAGCTTTGATTACTTCCAATACATTGGAAATGGTTTCTTCTTCGAGGTCTGTGCGGCGCACCAAATCTTCCAATCCGATTGCCAATACGTCTTTGGCAGTGTCGCATCCCACAGCTTTAAGCTCATCAATTATCCACGCTTCGATTTCGTCGCTAAATTCATCGAGGTTTACATCTTCATCTTCGGTAACGTTATCTCGTTGTACTTCCAATTCATAACCTGTCAATCGACCTGCTAGGCGGATGTTCATTCCTCCTTTACCAATCGCCAAGGAAACTTCTTTTGGAGGAAGGGAAATATAGGCTATTTTCTTTTCTTCGTCAATCTTGATGGCTTGGATTTTGGCTGGGCTCAAGGCTCGTTGGATGTAGAGTTGAGTATTGGCAGAGTAGTTGATTACGTCGATGTTTTCATTGCGTAATTCGCGCACAATGCCATGGATGCGAGAACCTTTCACTCCGACACATGCGCCTACGGGATCGACGCGTTCATCATATGACTCAACCGCCACTTTGGCGCGTTCGCCGGGTTCGCGCACAATGTTTTTGATGGTAATCAGTCCATCGAAAATCTCAGGCACTTCCAATTCAAACAGTCGTTCGAGGAATGCTGGAACGGTGCGTGATAGGATAATGTTAGGATTGTTGTTTCGCATCTCCACCTTATATACTACGGCACGCACAGTGTCGCCTTTTCTGAAAAAGTCGGATGGTATTTGGTGTGCTTTTGGCAGCAGGAGTTCATTGCCTTCATCATCGACAATGAGGATTTCACGTTTCCAGATTTGATAGACTTCACCCGAAACCACTTCGCCCACTTTTTCTTGGTATTTTTTGCTAAGCTCGTGTTTTTCACGTTCGAGGATTCGGCTAGCCAAGCTTTGGCGTAGGTTTAGGATATCACGTCGTCCGAAGTCTTCTAATTTAATTTCGTCGGTTACTTCTTCACCCACCTCAAAGTCTTCGTCAATTTTACGTGCTTCGGTCAGTGTGATTTGAAGATTAGGGTCGGTGATTTCATCGTCGGGCACAATGGTGCGCTCGCGGAAGATTTGCAAATCGCCCTTGTCGGGGTTCACAATCACGTCGATATGTTCTGCTGTTCCGTAGGTTTTTTCGAGCACATTCAGAAACACGTCTTTTAATACGCCCATCATTGTGGGGCGGTCGATATTCTTTAAATCCTTAAATTCGGAAAAGTTTTCGATAAGATTCATTCCAACCATCTTGTCTATTTCTTTAGAATTTTATAATATTTTTTATTGTCTTTACTTCGTCGAAGCTCACTTGCAGGGTTTCCACCACGAGTTCTTTTTTGCTTTTTCCTTCGAGTTTCACTTTTCGTTGGGTTTCAAAATCAAAGCCTGTATTGCTCACCGAGGTGATGATTCCTTCGATTTTTGAGCCGTCGAGTTTCACCAGTTCCATTTCTCTGCCGATGTTTTTCACATACTGGCGCTGCACCTTCAATGGTTGTCCGATTCCTGCTGAAGATACTTGAAGCTCAAAGTCTTCCGTTTCGCGGTCGAGTGCTTCCTCAATCGTTTTGCTCAGCTTGATGCAACTATCAATATTGATGCCTTGCAGCCCATCAATCACCACTTCAATCTTGTTTGAAGCTGAAGCCGACACCTCCACAAGGAATTGCTCCTCACTCAAAAAGTCTTCGGCTATTTTAGCTATTTTGTGCTTATCAATCATGGCATTATATAAATAAAATAGGGGACTAAACAAGTCCCCTACCTTTTGTGGTGTTCAAAATGTTGCTGCAAATGTAGGAAAAATATCTAGAACTGCCAATTGCAAGAGAACTTTATTTTATTTTGGGGAGAAAAATAACTCGACAAGAGTACTGTTTGAGTTGAAAAGAAATCAAAACCGACGCAAACAGAGTGCTGTTTGCGTTGAAAATAAATAAATCCGACTCATTTCCTGAGGGAAATACGTTGAAAATAGACGTAAATAGCTATTTGATAAATCTTTTGATGTAAGATAACTATTGCAACTTGTTTTTTTGTGTTCTTTTGCGGTTGCACATTGAGGAATAAACGCTAAATTTGTGCTTTGATTTATGGCAGAGGGGCGATTGATACTATATAATATAGTATGCCGGTTGAAGCTTCTCTGCAATTAGCGTATGGCATACAAGTATAAATATACATGGAAAGACTAAAGATTAAAGAAGTGCTGCAAAGCGGCAAAGCTGCTCAGCAAGTGTTGGTGAAAGGATGGGTGAGAACGAAGCGAGGAAGCAAGAATGTGAATTTCATTGCTCTTAATGATGGTTCGACGATTAACAACCTGCAAGTGGTGGCGGATGTGGAGAAGTTTGGCGAAAGCTTGCTCAAAGACATTAACACGAGCACTTCCTTGGCGGTGGTTGGCGAATTGGTGGAGAGCCAAGGAAGCGGTCAGACGGTGGAATTGGTGGCTACAGAAATTACAATCTATGGCAAAGCCGACCCTGAGAAATATCCTATTCAGCCGAAAAAACACAGCTTAGAGTTCTTGCGTGAAAATGCACACTTGCGTTTTCGTACACAGACATTTAGCGCGGTTTTTCGCATGCGTCATGCCATGGCGTTTGCCATTCATGAGTTTTTCAATAAAAAGGGTTTTGTGTATTTGCACACGCCCATCGTAACGGCTTCGGATGCTGAAGGGGCAGGGCAGATGTTTCGGGTAACAACCCTTCCTGCCAAAGATGCGCCACTCACCGAGGAGGGCGAAATTGATTACAGTCAAGATTTCTTTGCTCGACCCACCAACCTGACTGTTTCAGGTCAGCTTGAAGGCGAATTGGGCGCAACGGCATTAGGTGAAATCTATACTTTCGGACCGACTTTCCGTGCTGAAAACTCCAACACTACACGCCACTTGGCTGAGTTTTGGATGATTGAGCCTGAAATGGCATTCTATGAGCTGAAAGACAACATGGACTTGGCGGAAGAGTTCTTGAAATACTTGATTAAGTATGCGCTCGATAATTGCCTCGATGACTTGCAATTTCTCAGCAATCGCCTGACACAAGAGGAGAAAAATAAGCCTGAGGCAGAGCGCTCAATGGAGTTGATTGAAAAGTTGAACTTCGTGCTAGCCAATGATTTTGTGCGCTGCACCTACACCGAGGCAATTGATATTCTGATGAACTCAAACCCTTATAAAAAGAAGAAATTCCAATATCCAGTGGAGTGGGGCGTTGATTTGCAATCGGAGCATGAGCGTTTCTTGGTGGAAAAACATTTCCAAAAGCCAGTGATTCTCACCGACTATCCCAAGGACATCAAGGCATTCTATATGAAGCAAAATGCCGATGGAAAAACCGTTGGTGCTATGGATGTTCTTTTCCCGGGCATTGGTGAAATCATTGGTGGTTCAGAGCGGGAGTGGGACTATGATAAGTTGGTTACTCGCATGGAAGAGATGCATGTGCCAACAGAAGAGATGTGGTGGTATCTTGACACACGTCGTTATGGTTCGGTGCCTCACTCAGGCTTCGGATTGGGCTTCGAGCGCTTGATGCTATTTGTAACAGGCATGGGCAACATCCGTGATGTGATTGCTTTCCCACGAACACCACGAACAGCAGAATTTTAATTAAGTTTATGGCTTCGCCGTTTATGAGTTTATGGCTTCGCCGTTTATGAAGTTTATGGCTTCGCCGTTTATGAAGTTTATGGCTTCGCCGTTTATGAAGTTTATAAGGTTTATAACCTACGGTATTAAGCGAGGTCAAATAAACAGCGAAGCTATAAACGGCGAAGCTATAAACGGCGAAGCTATAAACGGCGAAGCTATAAACGGCGAAGCCATAAACCCATAAACCCATAAACCCATAAACCCATAAACCCATAAACAGCGAAGCCATAAACCCATAAACAGCGAAGCTATAAACGGCGAAGCCATAAACCCATAAACAGCGAACTCATAAACCCATAAACAGCAAACCGCAATGCAGACAAAAATACCTACAATAAAGACAGCTCCGTTTTCTCACATCAATGATTTGGTGCAGGAATACGGTGCGCTTGATATGGCGGTGAAGAAAAGTGATCCTCCGTGTCCTCCGAAGTTATTAGAGCTTTCGCATAAATATTTGGCAGAAGGGGCAACCGATATATCGCCTGCTGAAGGTATTTTGCCCTTGCGTCAAATTATTGCCTCGATGGTTGAGCAGCGGTGTGGGCATGCTTATAATCCAACCACAGAAGTTACGATTTCGGCGAGCCGAAATCAAGCCGCATTTACGGTGATTTCAGCACTCATTCGTGAGGGTGATGAAGTGATGATTATTGAGCCAACAAGCACCCTTTATGCGCCTGCGATTACATTCAATGGTGGTCGTCCGATTTATATCAGACCAGCATCGCCCGAATTTAAGATTGATTGGAACGAGGTGCGCATGTTGATTAATGCTAAAACGCGCATGATTATCATTGACTCGCCCAACAATCCTTCGGGAAAAGTGTTGTGTGAAGAGGATATGTTGCAGTTGCAACGTTTGATTAATGGCACAAACATTTATGTGTTGAGTGATGAGACTTTTGCCGATGTGGTGTTTGATGAGGTGAAGCATCATAGCGTGGTTGCCTATGAAAAATTGCGCTCGCGCAGTTTTGTGATTGCGGCTTTGGGAGCTCCGCTAAACATTAATAGCTGGGGGATTTCCTATTGTTTAGCACCCGAACAGCTCAGCGAGGAATATCGCAAGATGCAGCAGGTGCAACTCTTGGCTGTAAACACGCCGATGCAATATGCGGTGGCGGAATATCTGTCGGCACACAACGAACTTGACCGACTCTATGCGATTTATCAGGGCAAGCGAAATTATTTCAATCGCTTGATGGCGAATAGTCTTTATGAGGTTATTCCTTCTGATGGCGGTTGCTTTGAGTTGATTGATTATTCAAAGGTTTCCGATGAAGACGATGAGGTTTTTGCCATGCGATTACTCCGAGAATATGGAATTGCGACAGTGCCTTTTTCCGCGTTCTATCATGAGAAGACCAAAAGCAAGATGCTCCGTGTCTGCATTGCCAAAGAAAATAGCGAGCTCGAAAAAGCCGCCGAAATATTAAGAAAAATACCTGCAACGGTGTGAGGGAAAAGCCCCCTCCAACTCCCCCGAGGAGGAGGGCTAGAACCACCAAGTTGAATGCAGGGCATAAACTCATAACTCAAACTCATAATTCATAATTCATCACCATGTACAAAATTAGTAAAGAATTTAGTTTCTCGGCGAGCCATCAGCTGCTCGGATTGCACGAGGGTCATCCTTGCAGTCGGGTGCATGGGCATAATTATGTGGCTACATTTTATTTTCAAGCTGAAGAGCTTAATGAAGTGGGTTTTGTGGTGGACTATCGTGCGCTGTCGGGGATTAAAGATTATATCGACAATACGCTCGATCATCATCACCTCAATGAGTTGCTGCCGTTTAACCCGACAGCTGAGCATATTGCAAAATTCCTCTACGACCAATTTAAAACGGAATATCCTCAGCTTTATAAAGTGGCGGTGAGCGAAACTCCCAAAACAAATGCGGTCTATGAACCTTAAGGTAGTCGAAATTTTTCATTCCATCCAAGGCGAGGGGGCTAACTTCGGCATGCCTGCTGTGTTTGTGCGTTTGGCAAATTGCAATAAAAACTGCATCTTCTGCGACACTGACTGGTCGGTGGGTGCCGACTATACATTGCCAGATTTGAAAACCGAAGTGGATGCTTTCAGCTGTCGGACTATCATTTGGACAGGTGGCGAACCCACTTTGCAGCTCACCGATGAAGTGCTGCGCTTCTTTCCTGAGTATTATCATTGCATTGAAACTAATGGCTCACGTCCTGTGCCTTCGCTGATTGACTACATCTCGTGCAGTCCGAAAGTGAAGTCGGAAGAGCTGCTTCAAAATATTCCTTTTGCGCATGAATTGCGCTTTCCCGTTGCCATTGGCGACGCATTGCCTCTTTTGTCGAGCCTTCCTCAAGCCGACAGATATCTAGTCAGTCCTGTTTTTGATGATGCCGAGCTGAACCAAGAAAACCTCGAATACTGCGTCTTGCTGGTGAAAAACAATCCTCCTTGGCGATTGAGCGTGCAAATACACAAGCTGCTCAATGTGAGATAAATTGACATTTATCAAAAAGCGACACTTCTGAAACAAAAATAGATTGAATAGGGCAACTAATTGAAAAAATGTTAGTTTATTTGTACAAACAAACAGTTTAAAGTTTCCTTAAGGCAAATATCTATGAAAATTTCTTTTAAGCATCTCGCTTTCCTCGTGCTATTTCTATCTGTAATTTTTCCATGGCAAGCGCAGGCGCAAAACCCTAGTTTAATCAAGTTTGGTTCTTCTTCACCCGATGGGCAATACGCCACTGGCGATGTCATTCAGCTCGAAGCGGAGTTTGACGATTGGCTCGGTCTGGGCTCATCGGTCGAAGTGCTGCTCAACACGGGTAAGACCGTTACGCTGACCTTCAACCCCACCAAATCTACCGACTTGCTCGATGCCAATTGGGGTGTGGAGGGAAAGAAGAATGCCAGTATTGGTGGGCATACGGATTATTATGGTGTTTCGTGTATCTTGGAGCTCGAAGGCAAGGGAGATTATGCGCAGAATAAGGGGCGCATAGTGATTGCGGGTGGCTTTGAGAATTATGAAGAAACAGGCAATTATGATTTCGTGGTAACGGATAAAGACGGCGCAACAGTAATCAAAGGCTATGGCGCACGTGGCACATCGAGCGACTTGAACGATGAAGTGCGCTGGGTGATTGAAACCAACGATGGCGGTCTGCTGCTCGGTGGCGAGTTTACCAACTTCGGCGGAAATGCCAATTATGACTATCTGGTGAAGCTGAAAGGTGATTTCACCATCGACACCGATTTTATGAATAACCTCTGTGCTTCGGGGGCGGCGCTGAATGGACATGTGGGGCAGCGGTCGGAGAATTACGGTCGCCCGGGCTATTGCATGGCGCAAGATGCCGATGGGAATATCTATGTGGCAGGAGGATTTACTTCCGTTGGCGGCATCGCTCGCCGAGGCATTGTGAAGCTCAAAGCAAGCGGTGTGGTCGATACTTCTTTTAATGCCAACTACACCAATGGAGGTGGTTCGACATTGGCACTCGACGGCAATTATTTGTGGGTGGGTTCGGGTGAAGGATTTGATGACCCAGCGATGACCTTAGCTCAGTCGAGATTTTGGAAAAAAGAAGGCGACACCTTTGCTTCAGCTTTCGATTATGCCGTGGATAAACTCGATATTTCAACAGGAAACCGCGCCGCAGGATACACGCCCGTGCGCTTTGAAGATGTGGGCTTTTCAGGAATACTCGGCATTGTGGCGATGCCAGAACCCGACCCCTCGCTGGCTGTTGGCGACAAGAAAAGAAGTCCCGGTGGGGTGCTCGTAACAGGGAAATTTCACCATGGGGTGTTTGAGAGCGGTTCTTCCTATAATAATATCGCCAACATGGTTTCCCTGCAAGATGATGGCTCGGTTACTCCACGCAGTGAGTTTAGCATCGCTTTGCCGAGCAACGCTTCACGAGGAATGTTTAACCCGATTGGTTACAGCACCGCTCGCTTTTGGGCTATTGATGGTTTTGCCTTGCTGAAAGACAAGCTGTGGGTGGGCGTGCATGAAGGGTTCTATGCCGCTTCGGTAGCCGATAAAGATTATTATTTTGAAGGCGCTTTGGCGGTGCTCAATCTTAATGGCTCGCCTGCCACCGATTTCAATGATATGCTTCGTGTGGATAAGACTGCCTATGCCTCGGGGGATTATGGACTTCTTGGTGGATTTCATAATATGCAAAGTGCAACTCCGGGAATTACAGCCTATCCTTGCGATGTGCTTTCAGTCTATACCTCTTCGGAAGATGCCCTATTGGTGGGTGGAAACTATTCCGCATTTATGGAGCAGACGGCAAGTGATGTCTATGGACGACAACCCGGCACTAGTCCCGACGACCAAATTATCACCCGCCTCACCTTCACCCGAGCCACCGGCACTTACACCGTGGGCGAAGACGACATGGTGGGCAATCTCGAAATTGTGGACATTCTCGATGCCAACGTAGTGGGGGCTTTTGGCGATGAAGCAGGCACGATTGACCTAGCAAACATTGCGCCAGAAGATGACTTCGGAAGCAATCACAATATTTCTATCAACATGCCGATTATGGAAGTTGATGATTATTTCGTAACGAGTTGGACGGTGGCGACTGGCGAGAGCATCACTATTCCGCTCAATCCCACCACAAACTATGATTTCTATGTGGATTGGGGCGATGGGAAAACCATCGGCGGCACGTATTACGATATTCCCAACATCGAGCGGTTCACCGGGCTGGGAAGTGAAATCACTGCCAAGCACACCTTCGCCACCGCAGGGACATACCATATTAATATAGCTGGTGCGGAGATGGACTACAACGGACTTTCCACCGGCAATGGCTTTCCGCAAATCCTCTTCAACCACTCGGGCGATCGGCTTAAGCTGCAAACCATCGAGCAGTGGGGGAATATCCAGTGGACGAGTATGGCGTTTGCCTTTGCGGGTTGCGAAAACATGACTTCCAATGCTATTGATGCGCCGATACTCACCAAGGTGAAGAGCATGGAAAGCACGTTTGCCGATGCGAAGCTATATAATAGTAGTATGGCAGGGTGGAACACCTCCACCATCACCAACATGGCGAGCCTATTTGCGGGGGCGACGAGCTTCAATCAAAATATCTCGGGCTGGAATGTGAGCAAACTCACCACCATGGCGAACATCTTTAGCGGGGCGACGGCTTTCAACAATGGCGAAACGGGAAACACTGCTGCCAATCCGCTCACCTTCACCTGGGGCGCAGCGGCAACGCTCACCGACATCAGCGGAGCTTTCCAAGGGGCAGCGGCTTTCAACCAAGCCATCAATGATTTCAAAGTGGGCAAGGTGACGAACTTCGCCAATGCCTTTAAGGGCGCAGCGTTGTTCAATCAGCCGCTGACGGCATGGAATGTGCTGGCAGCAACCGACTTCACTTCGATGTTTGAAGGGGCTTCGGTCTTCAATCAAGATATTTCGATGTGGAAGGTGAGCAATGCCACCACCATGACGAGCCTATTTAAAGATGCGGTGAAGTTCGACCAAAATCTTTCCTTGTGGCGAATCCCACAGCTTACCGATGCCACCAGCATGTTTGAAGGCGTAACACTTTCGCAAAGCAATTACGATGCCTTGCTCATCAGCTTTTGGGAGCAGGTGAAGACTTCCGCAGCTCAAACAGCTGTGCCGTTCCACGGTGGAAACAGCACCTACTGTCTGGCGGAAGTGGCGCATGCGAAACTCATCAGCGACCACAGCTGGGCAATCACCGATGGCGGAAGCAATTGCGCAGGGCAGTTCATCACCGAATGGACGTTGCCCGCTAGCAAGACCATCACCATTGAGCGCAAGAACAATGCCGGCGGAGCAATGACTGTGGCGTGGGGCGATGGCGTGGTGGATTATGACATTACGGGCGAACCGCAGCACACTTATGGTGCAGAATACTCGGTGGGCGATGTGGTGACTATCAAGATGCAAGGCGCAGTGAGCATGTATTGGACGCAGGCGAACCAGTCGCAAGCCAATCTATCGAAGGTGGTGCAGTTTGGCAATATTGTGTGGACGAGCTTCGAGCGGATGTTTTATAATGCCTCGCAGATGACTTTCGATGTGAATATTGATGCGCCCGACCTTTCGCAGGTGACTGACATGAGCTATGCCTTTGCGGGTTGTGCAGTCTTCAATTCACCGCTGAATGGCTGGGATGTGAGCACCATCACCAGCCTGCAAAGTAACTTCCAAGGGGCGAAAGCTTTCAATGGCAATGTGGAGAATTGGAACGTGTCGGCAGTCTCCACCATGGAAAATCTATTTAGTGCTTCGGGTGGCGTGTTCGACCAAAACCTTTCCTTGTGGCAAATCACAGTGCTGACCGATGCCGCATCCATGTTCAGATATCAGACCCTTTCGCTGGAAAACTATGATGCCTTACTGATTTCATGGGCGGGGCAGACTGTGAAAGAGAATGTGAAGTTCCACGGCGGATATAGTCCCTATTGTGCTGGTACTGATGCTCGCATCTCGCTCATCACCAAAGGGTGGGGCGATGGTGTGAGCGGTTCGACCAGTGCGCTCTATGCTGATATTGTCGATGGCGGAAGCCTTGCCCCCGATGTCAATTCGGTGCAAGCAGCAGCTCCCGCCATCTTCCAACAAGAGAACGGGATTGTGCGTCTAACAGGCGTGGAGACGGGCATTACTTATTTTGTGCGCAACACGTCCACTGATGCGGAGTTCTCCGCTTTGGCTAATGGTGGCAATGAGCTTTCCATTGCTGTGGGTGCGCTCGATGCTTCAGCCACCTTTGAAATCTGGGCGGTGAATAGCGACTTTGCTGCTTGTCCTGCCTACTTCCCCGAACGTGTGCCGCTCAATGTCTATCCGAAAGCCGACTTGGCAGCTTCCACGGTGGAGCTCACTAGTGCGAGCGCAACTGCCAACGGCACGGAAGCCCACACGGTGAAAGTAAGGGTGGTGGATGTGGTGGACGGTTCGCCGATTAAAGATGCGCAAGTAACGTTAGCGAACACGACCAATGTGGCTTATGCTGCCAATCCACTCACTACCGATGTGAACGGTGTGGCTACATTCAGTCTCACTTCCACGGTGGCAGGCACTTACAGCAGTTCGGTGTCGGTGAAATGCTTTAATCCTGAGAATGAAGCCAACTCGGTGGGCGGAAAGATTACGCATGCTTCCAACCCAGTGAGCTATACTTTCGATGCTGGCGCAGTGGATTGTACCAACTCTTCAGCCGTGCTCACTACTTCCTTGGTGAAGGCGAATGGCACAAGTGCCCACTGCATGCTCATCACGCTTGCCGATGTCAACGGCAATGCGGTGAGTGGAGCAACAGTTTCTTTCGCTGCCACCGAAAACGTGGCGTTCCACTATATAGCTGCCGATGGCAATAGAGTTGCTTTCGCCGAAGGAGTAGCCGCCACAGCTCCAACCGCTGCCGATGGCACTTTGCGCATGTATGCCACATCGACTTTGGCATGGACGGACTTCAAGACTTCGGTTGCCTTTGCTTCGTGTGCGGTGGTTGAACTGACTTACAGCTACACCGCTGCTGCCATCGACCTCGGCAAATGTACCATCACCGCTTCGCCAACTTCGCAGACAGTGGGCGGCGATATTGCGCTTACCATCACCTTAGTGGATGGGTATAACAACCCAATCCGTAATGCGAGTGCCGTCTTCCGTCAGGCGAAATTGAAAGACAGCGGCGTGCAAACCGACTTGGTGAGCTATGATGGCGCAGTGGGCAAAGCAACCGTTACCACAGGCAATGATGGCACAGCCACCGTTACAGCCCGTGCCACCACAGCCGGAGCATACACCACCGAAGGGACAACCATAGTCGATGGCATTGAAATCACCAATGGCAAGTCGGTGGAATATACATTTACGGTGGCTGCGCCCAATGCTAGCGCATCAACAGCGGTGCTGACGAAAAACAATTCCGAAGCCAACAACACCGATGCGAATAAAATCACCGCCACCATCAAAGACCAATACGGCAACTTGCTTTCTAGTGTCAATGTGCAAGCACAGGCAAATGCGGCAATCGACTGGGGAAGCGGATTGGGCAATGCGCACATCGCGCAGACAGATGCTAGTGGCAAAGTGGTATTCAGCGGGGCTTCAAACACTGCTGGGACTTACACGACGATTATATCAGTTGAAACTTCGGCAGACAATTATGAAGCTATCACACCTACGGCTGGCTTGGTGCATAAATTCATTGTTCGTTCAAGCGCAAATGGCGAAGTGATTATTGCTGACAGTCCAGCGGTGGCTGATGGCACAGACGCTATTTCTGCCACCATCAACTTGTATGGTGCAGATGGTGTGAGTCTGATTACTGAAGAAGCCTATGTGATTATTTATCACACGCCGGGGGTAACGGCTGACTTGGCAGCCTCGGGCGATGACTCGGTGGAAAAACTAGCCAACAATGACTGGGTGGTGAAAGTGGTGGGCGGCACAGCAACCATCTATGCTAAATCAACGGTGGCAGGTGAATATGAAACCAATGTGGGATTCTATGACTATGAATTAGCTCAGGACAACGGAATATTTGCCACACCTAGCTATGAGTTTGTTGCAGGCGCAGCCGATGCTGCGAATAGTACCATTGAGGTGACCAAAGACAATCAACCCGCAGGGGCTTCTGATGAGTTTACCATCACGCTCCGCGATGCCAACGATAACAAAATTAGCTCGTTGCTTGCCGACACCGAGATCGTGTTCGCAGCAACCACTGATGTTTCCTTGGCTAGCCAAACCGTTGGCGAAGCCTACACTTTGAGCTTAGCTGCTGGAACCGATGTGAATAATGTGATTGTTTCGGCTACTTCTGAAAAGGCAGGCACTTACAGCACCGCTGTAACGCTTGGCGGAGCGGTTTGGGAAACTGTCAGCTATAGCTTTGTGGCTGGCACGCCTTCACTGACTACCTCCTATTACGAAGTAAGTCAAAATGGCGTGCTAGCGGATGGCACAGCAAAGGTCATCATCAAGGCTTATCTGAAAGATGCCCTTGGCAATCCCGTGCCAGCTGTCAATGTGCGCTTCACCAACGACTATGTGGCGGAGGGCTGTCTGAACTTCGGTTGGTCGGAGTTTGATGAAGGACGAACTGTAACCAATGCTGTGGGCGTGGCAACGGTGAATATCTCGTCCACTGCCATTGGGCGATATAACACCACGGTGGCTTACTCGCTCGACACCGATTGGACAGATGCAAGCTTTGTCGGCAAGCAGCTTGCAGACCAAGACGGAAACACCGGTGCAGCTCCTTTCTACTTTGTTGATGAATACACCACTGTCGATGCAGCCAACAACACCGCTCTCCGAGCCAAGTGGTATGTGGTCTATCACGAGGAAGCACTCGACCATGATGCGGTGGCGATGGCGGAAGCCCAAGCGTGGTATCTCACAGGGGCGACAGACTATATTAATAGTATCTCCGCCACAACAATTACCAGTGAAGTGGGCGCACATGACATGACCTTCACCGCAGCAAGCACCACACGCACAGTCATTGCCTCGGTGGTGGATGACTACACCACTCATGAGGAAATGGAAGAACTCGCCTTGCGTGCCGAGGATTATCACCTCACGGTGGCGCAAGCGATAGACCATAACGCAGCCGCAGTCATTGCCGCCGATTGTGGAAATGCCAAGGCGTGGAACTTAAGCACGGGAACTGATTTGACGTCCTCCATCGTGCCCAATGCAGCAAATCTACTCAGCATCAATTCAGGTGCTCCTTTGGTCTATCAACTCGAACTGACGCTTGAAGAAGACACTCGAAGCATCGCCCGCGACCTCGCCGTAACGGTGATTGATGATGCCGCATGGTTCATCACCACGTGGGAGGTGGCAGCTGGCGAAACCATCACCATTCCCACGCCTGCCGACACCTATGGCTATGAGTTTGTGGTGAACTGGGGCGACGGTTCTCACCCCGAAAGCTTCATGGATGGCGATGACTTTTCGCACACCTATGCCACCGGCGGAACCAAGCGGATTAAGATTGCTGGCGCATTCCCCCGCATCTTCTTCAATGGCGGCGATGAAGGTCAGCCGATAGCTAAAATCCTTAGCATCGAGCAGTGGGGCGCAATCCAATGGGAGTCGATGTTGGCAGCCTTCAAAGGTTGCTCAAGGCTCACCATCAACGAGGCGGCGGGCAAGCCCGACCTTTCCAATGTGACGGTGCTCGACCAGCTATTTAAGCGAGCCACCAGCATGAACAGCCCCACGCTTGCCACCTGGGACGTGTCCACCATCACCGACATGGACGGTGTCTTCTATGGTGCAACTGCTTTCAATCAAGACCTTAGTAGCTGGAACACCGCTGCGGTGGTCAATATGGATAACCTTTTCTATGGCGCAACCGCTTTCAATCAGCCGTTCAACAGCACTGGCTCGCAATGGAGCACCGCTAATGTGCTGACGATGGCAAACATCTTCTCGGGAGCAATCAAGTTCAATCAAGATATTTCATCGTGGGACGTGTCGAAGGTTTGGAACATGGAAGGCCTATTTGAAGGGGCGAAAGCGTTTAACAATGGCGACCAGCCGATGGCGTGGGGCAGCAAAACGGCTAGCGTGCAGAGCATGGTCAATATGTTTTACGGAGCGACGATGTTCGACCAAAACATTGGCGGGTGGAACATCAGCGCATTGCTTAATGCCTATCAGATGTTCCGCGGGGTGAAACTCTCCACGGTGAACTATGACGCTTTGCTTGCGGGCTGGGAAGACCAAGTGACAGCAGGCACAGCAAGCAGCACGGTGAAGTTTCACGGTGGATTGAGCCAATATTGTGCTGCCACTGCCGACCGTGCCGCCCTCGTGGCTGCCGGCTGGGGCGATGGCGTGAGTGGCGGCGATGCCACCAACAGCAGCAACAGCACCTCGGGGATTGTCGATGGTGGTTCGGGCATGCCAAATGGCAAGATTCAGTGGGAGCAAGCGGGATATCAAGTGTGTGAAGGCACAAGTATTCAACTGACTTTGAGAGAAAGTGAAGTGGGTTTCTCCTATCAATTATATGCCCTGACAGGGCACTTGCCCGTTGAGGAGGGCAGTCCGGTGGTAGGTACAGGCGATGCCATCAGCTTCCAAGTTTCGCCCACGACCAACACTACTTATATTGTGCTGATTAACTCCGATGAAGCAACGGCTTGCGGTGGCAGTATCGAGCAGTCGGTGGCGGTGGATGTTTCCCCCGCGACTGTCGGCGGTACACTCAGTTCCACAGCGAGTGAAGGCTGCATTGGCTCAAGCTTCACCCTCACGCTTGCCGACCATGTGGGCAGCATTGTGCGTTGGGAAAGCTCGGTGCGGGGCGACTTCCTCGATGTGGTGCAAATCAGCAACAGCACAGAAACGCTAGAGGTCAGCAACCTGCAACAATCCACCACCTATCGGGCGGTGGTGAAAAGCGGCGAATGCAATCGTGCTTATGCGGCGATGCGCCTGACCATCTATGAAGAAACCCAAGCAGGCGTGGTGCTGGAAGACGCCACCGTCTGTGCCGATGCCAACAGCAGCACCCTCACCCTCGATGGTGATGTGCTGGGCGATGTGATTCGTTGGGAGAGTTCTATCTCGGGCGATTTCACCGATGCAGTGCAAATCGAAAACACCACCACCACGTACACCGTGAGCAATCTCGCTGCCACAACAAGCTATCGTGCCGTGGTGCAAAATGGCGTGTGTGATGCCAAGCCTTCCGAAGCAGCCACCATCACTGTGCTGCCTGTGAATGTGGGCGGAACGGTGCAGGCAACGAGCCAAGTGCTTTGCCACAACAGCAGAGTCGAGCTGACTTTGGCAGACTATGTGGGCACGGTATTCCAATGGCAGAAGACCAAAAACCTCACTGGCGATGCGCCCAACGATGCCGACTATGTCGATATCATCGGGGCAACGGCGGAAAGTCTCACCACGGTGAAGCTTATGGCGGAGGAGAATATCACCTACTATTATTATCGTGCCACGGTGGGCAATGGCTTGTGTGATGAGGCAACGGCTGTGGCGGTGAAACTCACCGTCTATCCCGCCCTCGTGCTTGGCACGCTCACAGCCGATAAGGACGCTGTGCTGGCTGATGAAATGGTAACGCTCACTTTGTCGGACTTTGTCGGCGAGATTGTTCGTTGGGAAAGTATAGATGAAGAGGGTGTGGTGGTTGAAATCGCCCACGCCGAAGCCACTTATAGCACCACGATTAGTGCAACAACCGTCTTCCAAGTGGTGCTGAGAAACGAGGGCTGCGACGAGCAAACGACCAATCAAGTGATGGTGCAATTCATCGACTGTGTGGTGCCTGAAGAATTGTTCCTCGATGATGTGCGAGTAGAAATCTGCGACGCCACCACCACGCTCGACCTCAGCAGTACGCTGCATTATGCGGGCACAGGCTCGGTGAGCTGGAGCAGAAAGGGAGTTGTGATTGACGCCCCCACAACCTATGATGTGAGTGCGCTCGAAGCAGGCGATTTGATTGTCTTAAACTATGAGCTAATAGAAACACATTGTGGCGAGGAAGTGAGCAAGATGTCGAAGCTATATATTAAAGTATCGGTGGAGATGAATATTGCCGACCTCACGGTGCGTGTCTGCAAGGAAGATGCTGCATCGCTCAACCTCCATGCGCTGATGGGCATTGCTGTGCCTGGCACGTGGAGCAGCACCAATCCCACAGCACAAGAGAACCTCGATGGCTCTCGCTTCGATGGGCTCACCACCTATGGCGATGCCACAGGCGACCAAACTTATGAGTTTACCTTCGCCCCTGAATCGGGCACCTGCATGGTGAATGCGCCAAAGCTGACCGTGGTGGTGAGTGATAATATATGAAAAATCATATGCAAGTCATAAGTTTTTATGCGCTTTAGTTGCTTTAATAGATTAAAACTTCTACTTTTACGGCTTCTATTAACATGCAAAATAGTGTTTTATGAAAAGACTAGCGATATATTTAGTGGCTGCGATGAGCCTTTTTGCCTCTTGTGTGAATGATTCGGTGGACGAGAAAAAGAAGCTGGAAGGAAGCGATGAAACAGTTCCTCCGAATCAAGATGATATAGACACTTCGGGCACAGGGGATATTGTGTTTCCTGAATCGTCGGCTGTTTCCGCTTTTTCTGCAAAAACAGCAAGCAATGAAATAGTGCAGGTGAAAGGCAATTCAACGACCTTTCCGATGGAAAAAATGTTTACGCTAAAATCAGGTGTTTTTGACGGTATGCAAGCCACCGATGTGGTCTATGCAGGCAGCTATATGCTGGTGTCTTATGCCACTGTGGGGGCAGAATATGGCGGCGGTGTGCAGATTATCACGCTCGATGGATCAGTAGATTACAAATCATTGACTCCAGAGACTGCAAAAGATCATATTACGCTTGCCGACCAATGGGTGAGTTCTGATGTGGATATTAATATGCTAGAGGTGAGTGGCTCGAAGGTCTATGCCGTGGGGGCGGTCGATTTGTCGGTCGAAAAATATAAATCATTAGAAACATCAGCCATGCTCTTTGAGTTGGAGCTTAGCGGCTCTTCGTTTGCGCACACCGATAACAGCATTCGATATAATTTATATCCGCTCACCAGCTATGTGGGCAAAGATGTGGCGTATGCGAATAACAAAGTGCTTACTGTTTCGGGCGATGCGGGTTATCTGGAAGTTTTTAAAACTGCCAATATGACTTCGGAAAATGCGCAGCCTATCCGTGATGCTCGTTCGGTGAAGGTGTATAATGAGGTGGCTTACGTCTTGTCGGCTAGCGGTGTAGATAAATATAGCACAGCTGGGGAATATCAATCAACTTTAGTGTCGTTTGAAAGTGGCATTGAGGAAGATTATGCTGGTGCGCAGCGCATTTTGTCGGTTAGCGATAATTGCATATTGACACCGCAAGGGATTTATGGCGTTTCCGCCTATGATTTCAATGGTTCAGAGCTGTTCCACTTGCAGCCAGCTTCGAGCTATGAAGGTAATACGGGCTATGATATAGCCGTCAATTCCGCTGTGATGGTGGAATATGAAGAACGGAAGTTTGTGCTTGTAGCCACAGGTGAAGCGGGCTTGGCGGAGGCTTATGTGAATGAATCGGGCAAAGCAATATATGAATGTGTGTTTGACCTCGATGG
>JBKECD010000093.1:0-5726 GCA_047974225.1 Mangrovibacterium sp. | reverse complement strand
TTGATAGATAGTGCGGTTACGGGGAAGATTAGAGTAAGCTCGTAGAGAAAAGGTGTGCCTTTTCTAAAGCAAAAGGAGAGTCATGCCTGAAAGGCATACCCATAATAGCACAGGCATTTATGCCTGTGTATAAATGATAGATGAAACTAAAGCCTGTAAGGCTGACCCATATTTGTAATTCGTAATTGATTTACGGGTCGGACTTTCAGCCCTTTTCTTTTCTCCATTCATCACACAGGCATAAATGCCTGTGCTATTACAGTTTTGCCTTACAGGCAACTTTGAGGTTTTGTTTTAATTTGAAAAATAAACCCCGACAAGCTATAGCTTTGTCGGGGCACATCCTAATCCAAATATTACCCTTTGGGTGGGTATGGGTCATTGCCGTAGCTATGTTTATCACGAATACGTCCATCTAATCCGTGTATCGCAACTTCTTGACCGTTCCTCGTGGCAATTTCACGAGCACGCTCAAATGCCTCTTTCTGCGTTCCGAAATTACCCGAACTGCGTTGTGCATTTTCTTGCTTTGCTTTCCATAAACCATCTTCACGAACAACATGAATGTTTTTACCAGCCATATTTACCTCCTTTCTGTTCTTTATTAGCAACATATTTCAGGTTGCTGTTATACTCTTCCCCAATAAGTTGAGGCTTATTTATTGTTACTCAATTTATATACCAAAAGGTTATTTATCTTTAAATCACCAAGCATCTGACAAAATTACAGAAATCGAATGCCAAAATGACAGGCGTTCAAGTGGGATTATGTAAATTTCCATTATCATACCCATCGGGCTTACTCTACAATAATAACACCCCTTTGGGGCTGCCATAGGTGAAAGCTACGGAAAAAGTAACCATTAAAGTAACTATCAAAGTAATATTTATAAATTTCATTCTTTCAATTTGCAACAGAGCCCCGAAGGGGTGGTATTATTGTAGCCACGGGCGTAAGCCCAATGGAAAGAAAGAAAATGACATCTCCGTTATCCCCGAAGGGGTGGTATTATTACAGTATCACCCCCTCGGGGCTTTCCAAAATTTCCATTATCATACCCATCGGGCTTACGCTCTACAATAATAACACCCCTTTGGGGCTGCCATAGGTGAAAGCTACGGAAAAAGTAACTATCAAAGTAACCATCAAAGTAACCATCAAAGTAACCATCAAAGTAACCATCAAACACCACTAAAAATCAACTCAATAGCCAAATGGAGTAACCATCAAAGTAACCATCAAAGTAACTATCAAAGTAACTATCAAAATTTGCAATATTTCACTGAGATTTCGCAGCAACCGAAAAATATCACTAACTTTGGTTTCTGTAAGGCAAATTAAATCAGATGGCACTACCGATAAATATCAACACCCTACTAAAAGGAAACGTCGTAGAATGGGAACGACTAGAGTTTAAAGCTGGTTGGAATCCCGAAGATATCTCACACACGCTCTGCGCCTTTGCCAATGACATCAATAATTGGGGAGGTGGCTATATCATTGTGGGCGTGGAAGAACTCCATGGGCGTGCCGTGCTCCCTCCAGTGGGCATCAATGCCGATGAACTCGACCGTATGCAAGGAGAGCTATTGAATCTGTGTCATCAATTGCAACCCCACTACTTCCCCATCACTCAGCCTTTTGTGGTGAGTGGAAAGCACATCTTAGTCATTTGGTGTCCTGCGGGCGACAATCGGATGTACACCGCACCATCAACGCAAGGGAAAAATGCATCGCGCTACCCTTATGTGCGCATGGGTTCACACACCATTGTGGCACGCGATGAAAACTACAAACGAATGCTTGAGCTCACCGCTCGCATCCCTTTCGACGACCGTGTTCACCAACAAGCACAGGTGAACGACCTTGATTTGGGTCTTATCCGGGAATTTCTCCACGAAGTGAAAAGCGACCTCTTCGAAGAGAGCCTCCGAATGCCATTTGCTGATTTATGTCGCAACATGAACTTGGTGAAAGGACCCGATGAGTTTCTGCGCCCCACAAATGCTGCAATTTTATTTTTCACCCCCGAGCCCGAAAAGTTTATCGATCGCTGCTGGATTGAGGTGGTGATTCATAGCGACTATTCCGGACGTGGTTTCACCGAGAAGTACTTCAAAGGACCACTACACAAACAACTTCGGGCAGTGCTCGATTTCTTCAAAACACAAATTGTGCAGGAATACGTCGTTAAAGTGCCCAATAAAGCTGAAGCTAACCGCTTTTTCAACTATCCCTTTGAAGCCATTGAGGAGGTGCTTGCCAATGCGGTCTATCACAAAAGCTATGAACTAAGAAACCCCATTGAAGTTCAAGTGCACCCCGATAGAATTGAAGTGTTGAGCTACCCTGGACCAGTTCCCCCAGTGTCGGCAAAGATTCTCAAAGAACAACGACGCATCGTTTCTCGCGATTATCGCAACCGCCGTGTGGGAGATTTCTTAAAAGAACTCCACCTCACCGAAGGACGAAGCACAGGCATTCCATTGGCCTATGACAAGATGGAACTAAACGGTTCTTTACCCCCAATCTTTGAAACAAACGAGCAGTCAAACTACTTCTTGGCGATCTTGCCTATTCTGAAAGATTTTACTCCTAAAGATTCAGAAGATAGCGCACAAAGTAACCATCAAAGTAACCATCAAAGTAACCATCAAACAACACTAAAAATCAGCTCAATAGCCGAATTGATAAACTTTTTAGAGCAAAAAAGTAACCATCAAAGTAACCATCAAAGTAACCATCAAAAAGTATCTGAAACAGATCATTTGAAACAGTTGATAAATAGCGAGATTGGGGAACGTGCTATTGAAGTGATGAAAGCTCTGAAAAAGGGAAATTTAGCACGAAAAGAACTTTTAGAAGAAATCAACTTAACCAATCAGACCAACAACAAGCAACGACATATTGATCCGCTAGTTGATTTCGGGCTGATTGAGTTCACCATTCCCGAAAATATCAAAGATAGAAAGCAGGCTTATCAGCTCACACAGCTAGGAAAAACATTCGTGGAGGTGATAGAACGCCATAATATAGACCATCAATAGACACCACCCATGACCTCAAAAACCAACGAGCAAGCTCTGGAAGCTGCCATAGAAAAAGCCCTCACCGGCACTTGCCTTGAAGAATTGAAAGCCAATGCCAATATGGTGGGCGAACCGACACCTATCTATGGCAATGGTTCTGCCAAAGATTATCGTGTGGGATATGCCAGCGATTTCAACGCTAGATATGCGCTAGATGAAGTGTGCTTTTGGGAGTTTCTGAAAACAACACAGCAAGAGGAACTCGAAAAACTGAAGCGGTCGCCCGATTGGAAAATCAAGATTTTGGAGCGATATGACAAGATGGTCAAAAAATATGGACTGCTCTACGTGCTTCGTAAAGGCTTGGCGGTGGATGACGCCCACTTCACGATGCTCTATCAGCTGCCTTTGGCAAGCAGTAGTCAAAGGGTGAAAGATAATTTCCGCCAGAATATCTTCAGTGTTACTCGCCAAGTGCAATATAATCAAGACAACACACGCGAGGAAATAGATATGGTCATTTTCATCAACGGCATGGCGATATCAACACTCGAACTCAAAAACGCATGGACAGGGCAGACTGCCAAGAATCAAGGCATCCGCCAATATAAATATGATCGTGATTTTCACCAAACACTGCTCCAATTTGGTCGCTGCTTGGTGCACTTTGCAGTGGACACCGATGAGGTGTATATGACCACCCGATTGAACGGTGCAAGCACTTTCTTTTTGCCATTCAACAAAGGCAATAACAACGGGAAAGGCAATCCGCCCAACCCCTTTGGGCATCGCTCCGCCTATCTGTGGGAGGAAGTGTTTGCTAAAGAAAGTTTGGCAAACTTGATTCAGCATTTTGTGCGCTTCGATGGCAAAGCCAATGATGCGCTTTCCAAACGCACACTCTATTTCCCTCGCTACCACCAAATGAATGTGGTGCGCCAAATTCTGCATCATGCCGAAGAAAAAGGCGTGGGACAAAGCTACCTCATTCAGCACTCGGCAGGCTCGGGAAAATCTAACTCCATCACCTGGCTTGCCTATCAGCTCATCGAGATTTATCCGCAAAGCACAAGCACGCCAGGAAACCACGGCATGGAAAGCCCCTTATTCGATTCGGTGATTGTGGTTACCGACCGCCGAATACTCGACAAGCAATTGCGCGACAATATCAAGGAATTTTCTGAAGTGAAAAACATTGTAGCTCCTGCCTATTCCTCGAAAGACCTCCGCGAGAGCTTAGAGCAAGGCAAGAAAATCATCATCACCACCATTCAGAAATTCCCTTTCATCATTGATGGCATAGCCGATTTGAGCGATAAGCGTTTTGCGGTGATTATCGACGAGGCGCACAGTTCGCAAAGCGGCTCGGCTGCGGGCACGATGAATCAGGCGATGGGCAATGCTGAAGACGAGGACGAAGAAGATGCTCAAGATAAAATCTTGGCAATCATGAAAGCACGCAAGATGAAAGGCAATGCTTCTTATTTCGCATTCACCGCCACGCCCAAGAATGCCACCCTCGAACGATTCGGCAGCAAGCAGGATGATGGCTCATTCAAACCCTTCCACCTCTACTCCATGAAGCAGGCAATTGAGGAAGGTTTTATCCTTGATGTGCTGGCAAACTACACCACCTATAAGAGTTACTACGAAATCGAAAAGTCGATTGAAGATAATCCCCTCTTCGACAAGAAAAAGGCGCAAAAGAAACTGCGTGCCTATGTGGAAGGCAATAAACACACCATCGGCAGCAAAGCTGAAATCATGATGGAGCATTTCATCAGCAAGGTTTATAACACCAAAAGCTTGAAAGGAAAAGCCAAAGCAATGGTGGTTACACAAAATATCCCTTCGGCAATCAGATATTATCAGGCAATCAACAAAATACTCGCCGACAAAGGCAATCCGTTTAAAATCATCATTGCCTTTTCAGGCAAAAAAGTGGTGGACGGCATCGAATATACCGAAGCTGATCTGAATGGTTTTTCCGACAAGGACACTAAAGATCGTTTTGATCAGGACGATTACCGCATCTTGGTGGTGGCAAACAAATACCTCACAGGCTTCGACCAACCAAAGCTTTGCACCATGTATGTGGACAAGAAGCTGCAAGGGGTGCTTGCCGTTCAAGCCCTGTCGCGCTTGAATCGCTCCGCCAATAAATATGGCAAGAAAACAGAAGATTTGTTTATTCTCGATTTCTTCAACTTGGTGGATGACATTAAAAAATCCTTCGACCCTTTCTATACTTCTACCTCGCTGAGCCAAGCTACCGATGTGGGCGTGTTGCACGACCTGAAAAGTGTGCTCGATGATGTGGGCGTGTATGAATGGTGCGAAGTGGAGGATTTCAATGAGCGATATTTCAGCAATGAAGATGCTCAACTGCTAAGCCCGATTATCGACTGTGCTGCCAATCGCTTCAATGTGGAGCTCGAATTGGAAGACGATGAGAAAGCCGACTTCAAGATTAAGGCAAAGCAATTTGTGAAGGTTTATGGGCAGATGGCTTCGATATTGCCCTATGAGATTGTGGCGTGGGAAAAGCTGTTTTGGTTTCTGAAATTTCTTATTCCCAAACTGATTGTGCGCACTCCCGAAGATGAGTTGATTGATGAGTTGCTGGAGTCGGTGGATTTATCTACCTATGGTCTTGAGCGCACGAAACTCAATCACAGTATCGGGCTCGATGATTC
>JBKECD010000043.1:0-43561 GCA_047974225.1 Mangrovibacterium sp. | reverse complement strand
CTCGATTGGAAATTGAAGCTGACTCAAATCATCTTGATGGCAGTAGGGTTCTGGGCAACCTTCGTTTATGCAGAAACATTCCTAGTGAAATTGGCAGCTGTGATTCTCATCGTAACACTCATTCCGGGTGCGGTGTGGTTCATCTTGAATAGCTTGAAGAATGCCAATGCGCAGCTCATTCCTGAAGAGGAGGAAGTGCATATCAGCATTCAAAACTTGGTGAAGATTTACGACCGACCTGGGCGATTCTCTCGCGAGTGGTTTGCAGGATTGAAAATTCGCCAACGTGCAGGATTGGAAAAGAATTTCCACTCCTTGAAAGAGTTCGACCATCTGATATGGCAATTGCCCTTGCTGGGCTTCCTCATTTATTTTGCATTCTTTTATCTGCAAACAGGGTTCTGGGCCTATCTCATGGTGTTTGCCACATGGTTGTTGGTGCGTGAATTTGCTCGTCCGTTTATCCTTTTGTGGCAATACAAGCAGGCGCAAGGCAAGCAAAAACGATATGCACGAGCTATTACTATCACTCAGAAGTTCACCTATTGGTTTGTGCCCGTGATTGAGCTAGCGTTCATCGTTCGCCAAGGCGGAAGTATTGGTGCATTTATTGGCTTCGGTGTGATTTGGTATCTCGGCTTGCTGATTGCCTACACCTCGAATAAGCTCGATGCGCAGAATGTCAATATCAACCGCATCACTGGGCGATTTGGCGGCTTGCGTCGTGCCACTTATCGCACGGTGCAGTCGATTCCGGTCATTGGCAAGAAGCGGAAGCCGTTCCGTGCGTTGAATGGCGTGTCGCTGGAAATCAAGACAGGTATGTATGGTTTGCTCGGACCGAACGGTGCGGGTAAGTCCACCATGATGCGCATCATCTGCGGTATCTTTGAGCAAAGCTATGGTAAGATTTTTATCAATGGCATCGACACCCAAGAGCAACGCGAAGAGTTACAAGGCTTGATTGGATATCTTCCCCAAGAGTTCGGCACTTATGAAAGCATGAGCGCGTGGAACTATCTGAATTATATCGCCCTGCTGAAAGGATTGAAAAACCCAGAGCTGCGTGAGGAACGTTTGGAATATGTGCTCAAAGCGGTGCACATGTGGGACAAGAAAGATGTGGCGATTGGTTCGTTCTCGGGAGGGATGAAGCAGCGGATTGGTATTGCGCAAATCTTGCTACACTTGCCACGCATCTTGGTGGTGGATGAGCCTACGGCGGGTCTCGACCCACGAGAGCGCATCCGATTCCGCAACTTGTTGGTGGAGCTGAGCCGTGAGCGGATTGTGATTTTCTCAACCCACATCATTGAGGACATCGCTAGTTCTTGTAATCAAGTGGGTGTGGTCATTCGTGGTCAGGTGAAATACACCGGTTCGCCCACCGACATGGTTCACCTAGCGCAGGACCTCGTGTGGCAATACGACATTACGCCTGAGGAGTTCGAGCAGCTCGAAGATAAGAAGATGGTGCTTCACCACATGTATATCGGCAATATGATTCGCCTGAGATACTTATCGAAAGAGCAACCGCATCCAACGGCAATTAAGGTTACACCGATTTTGGAAGATGCGTATTTGTGTTTGATTAAGGATTTATAGCCCCCTCCAGCTGCAGCCCCCTCCCAACCTCCCCCGAGGGGGAGGAGCTAGAACCACAGATTTAAAATAATGAGATATGAATAACAAAATAAATAAACCTAGTGCCTCTGCCCTCCCCCTTGGGGGAGATGGAGGGGGCTCTATCGACTACACCCTCCAGATGATTAAATACAACTTCCGAATAATCTTCGGAGGTAAGTTTCTGTGGTTCATCTTGGCGGCATTGGCATTCTATTTCCTGATTGCTATTATCGGGATTTATGATGGCGATATTCCCGATGAGGACTTTGTCTATGGCATTTTGATTTTCCCTGCCATTCTGCTCATCTTCTATCCCATGACCTTCGGCATTCAGAATGACCTCGACACGGGTATTTTGGAAATCCTCTTCGGAATCCCAAACTACCGCTACAAAGTGTGGCTCGTTCGCCTAGTTATGGTGTTCACCATCGTGTTCTTTTTGCTGATTGGCTTCGCCTTGCTGAGCAAATACCTGCTTGCTCCTGTACACGTTTTTGAGATGGTGGCACAGCTCATGTTCCCCTTCTTGTTTTTGGGCAACATGGCGTTTTGGCTCTCCACCGTGATTAAGAATGGCAATGGAACAGCGGTTGTGGTGGTGGTGATTGGCGTGCTTCTGAGCGTTGTTTCGGGCACACTTGAAAACACTATGTGGGATATTTTCATTGTGCCATTTGATGTGCCCAACAATGTGAGCGAAATGCTCTGGGGAAACATTCTCATCAAAAACCGCTTGTTTCTTGTGGTGGGAAGCATCATCTTCTTTCTTGGCGGATTGTTTAACTTGCAAAAGAGGGAGAGGTTTATTTAGTGTTTGAGTTTTTTAGTGCGAAGTTCCTAGTGCGAAGTAGCTTCGCCATTTAATATTCAACACCGTTAGGTTACTCCGCACTCCGCACTCTGCACTCCGCACTCCGCACTCCGCACTCTGTATTTCAAAAAAAACAACAGTAAATGGAACTAGATAATTCAACAGAACTGAACAATTTGTTTGCCGATGTAAAACAGCTCATCGACTTAGGGAAACAGCAAGTAGCACTTTCGGTGAATGTCGGAGTGATAGCCACCTATTGGAATGTGGGCAAACGAATAAACACTGATGTTTTGAAGAATAGTCGAGCAGCGTATGGGAAGCAAGTGTTACATTCCCTATCAGCACAATTGACAGTAGAATACGGCAAAGGCTGGAGTGAAAAACAGTTGAGACATTGTCTCCACTTTGTAGAGAGTTTTCCCGATTTTGAAATTGTCTCTACACTGTGGAGACAATTGAGCTGGTCGCACTTCAAAGAAATAATCTATATCAAATCAGATTTAGAGCGTGAGTTTTATGCTCAAATGTGCCGTGTAGAGATGTGGACGGTACGAACTCTTAGGCAGAAGGTAGATTCCATGCTATTTGAGCGGACAGCATTCAGCAAGAAGCCTGAGGAACTTGCTCTAATGGAGCTGCGAGCCTTAACGCAAGATAATATTTATTCCCCTGATTTGGTTTTTAAGGACCACTATGTACTGGATTTCTTAAATTTAAAGGACACATATGCAGAGAAAGACCTTGAAGCTGCAATTTTGAGCGAGATGGAAAACTTTCTGATAGAACTTGGAGCTGGCTTTACTTTTGTTGCTCGTCAAAAGCGTATGACTATCGACAATACAGATTTCAATCTCGACTTACTATTCTATCACCGAAAGCTTAAGCGACTTATTGCTATTGACCTTAAAATTGGAAAGTTTAAGCCTGCATACAAAGGTCAAATGGAATTATATCTTCGTTATCTTGAAAAATATGAAATGGAGCCTTTGGAAGAACTTCCAATCGGACTGATTCTTTGTGCAGAAGGAAATCATGAACAAATAAAACTTCTCCAGCTGGATGCGGCTAATATTAAGGTTGCAGAGTATATCACAAAACATATTCCTAAGGAACTATTAGCGCAAAAATTGCATCAATTTACACTTGCAGCTCGACAACAGATTGAAAGTCGATAGCACTCCGCACTTCAAAAAACATGAAACTAACAATCAAAGAATGGGCTATTGACGATCGCCCACGAGAGAAACTAGCCGCACAAGGCGCACGTGTATTGAGTGATTCCGAATTGCTTGCTATTATTTTGGGCTCGGGCTCGCGCAATGAGAGTGCGGTGGAATTGGCACGTCGTATCCTCGCTTCGGTGGATAATAATTGGGGCGATTTATGTCGGTGCAGCCTGAGCCAGCTCATGAAATTCAAGGGAGTGGGCGAGGCGAAAGCAGTAAACATCTTGGCGGTGGCTGAGCTTGCTCGCCGACGCAAGGAGCAAGATGTGCAGCAGCCTGTGGTCATTACCGACCCGAAGCACATTGTCGAAATTTTCCGTCCGCTGCTCGAAGACCTGCCCATCGAGGAGTTTTGGGTGATGCTGCTCAGCCAATCGAATAAGGTGATTGGCAAGCAGCGTATCAGTATTGGGGGGATTGCAAACTCAATAGTAGATGTGCGAGTGGTCATGAAATATGCCATTGAGCATATGGCGACAGGGATTGTGCTATGTCATAATCATCCTTCGGGCAACCTTAAAGTGAGTGAGGAAGATAAGTCGCTCACACGTAAAATTTCGCAAGCGGCACAGCTGATGGAAATTCGAGTGCTCGACCATATTGTTATTGCGGGGCAAGGCTATGTTAGCTTTGCTGACGAGGGTTTGTTGTAGTCGTGCTCTTCATTTCAACAATTATAGAACACAGATTTCTTGTAAAATTTACAATAAACTATTGGCTATTTACAGCAGAATATTTTCCTTTGCGGAAGATTTCGGAAAGCGCTCTCATGCGGTGCTGCGAGAGGTCTCAGAACTGATTTAATTATTCAATAATGTTTTTTGTCGGAGCTGTCATAACTTGCCAGCGAAGATGCAACTAATTTATTATTACAATGAAAGACGAATGTCCTTTCTGTGGAAGTGCAAACACTTATCACAATGGAGAAACTTATGAATGTCTAGATTGCGACCGTAGATACAGCTCGGCTGGTGCTCGCAAAGAAAAATCATCAAAACATGTCGAGGAAGATGACGACGACTTAGAGATTAATTTTGATGAAGAAATCAACTTTGATGATGAGTTTGACTTCAACGATGATGATTTCGATGTGGAAGATGAGGAATATTATGACGACGAAGACGATTATTAGTCGAAATTAAACTCAGAAAACAGTGAAGACTTTGCCGAGAGGCGAGGTCTTTTTTTTAGCCCCCTCCATCGAGGGACAAAGGCACTAAGTCGATTATCATGGTAGCAGCTTGTGGTTCTGCCCTCCCCCTTGGGGGAGATGGAGGGGGCTAAAAAAAGGTCTGAACCGAAGTTCAGACCTTTTTATATGGAATGGGGTTTCAAATTATTTTTTTGAATCCATATACTCGATAAGTTCGCAAACTTTAGTTGAGTAACCCATTTCGTTGTCATACCAAGACACCACTTTCACGAAAGTAGGAGTCAATTGGATACCAGCACCAGCATCGAAGATAGAAGTGCGAGTATCGCCTGTGAAGTCGTTAGATACCACTGCATCTTCAGTGTAACCCAATACGCCAGCCAATTCGTTTTCAGAAGCCGCTTTCATAGCAGCGCAGATTGCTTCGTAAGTAGTTGGTTTCGCCAAGTTCACAGTCAAATCAACCACTGAAACGTCAGGAGTTGGCACACGGAATGCCATACCAGTCAATTTACCGTTCAATTCAGGGATTACTTTACCCACAGCTTTAGCAGCACCAGTAGAAGAAGGGATGATGTTTTGAGAAGCACCACGACCACCTCTCCAGTCTTTCGCTGAAGGACCGTCAACTGTTTTTTGAGTTGCAGTAGTTGCGTGCACAGTTGTCATCAAGCCATCAACGATACCGAAGTTGTCGTTCAACACTTTAGCGATAGGAGCAAGACAGTTAGTAGTACAAGAAGCGTTAGACACGAAAGTCATGTCGTTGGTGTATTTGTCGTTGTTTACACCCATCACGAACATAGGAGTGTCATCTTTAGAAGGAGCTGACATGATCACTTTTTTCGCACCTGCAGCGATGTGTCCTTGAGCAGATTCTTTAGTCAAGAAAAGACCAGTTGATTCCACTACATATTCTGCACCTACTGCGCCCCAGTTGATGTCTGCTGGGTTGCGTTCTGCTGTTACACGAACTTCTTTGCCGTTTACAACAAGTTTACCATCTTTCACTTCAACTGTTCCGTCGAATTGACCGTGTGTAGAGTCGTATTTCAACATGTAGGCCATGTATTCAACATCAATAAGGTCGTTGATAGCTACTACTTCAACAGTGCCTTTTTTTACTGCTTGACGGAATACGAAACGACCAATACGTCCAAATCCGTTAATACCAATTTTAATCATGATTGATAATTATTAAAATAAAATTAAATATAAATTGCGATTTTTCTTTCAGCTTGTTTATCGTGCGTTCTATTTTCGAATGCGACACAAATCTAGCAAAAAACTAGCGTCATGCATCTTGTCGAATTAGTATTTATCAGAATTTTATTGAGGGCTTAAACTTCAATTAATGTTAGCTGAAACGCTTTGACTATTGCGGGCTTATTTGCTTGCCAAATCACCAGCTATTGCATCCGAGTCGTTGAGCACGGGGGCTGATTGCTCTTGTTGTGGGTGATGTGCATAGGCTGGGCAATTGCATGAACTGCGGCATGACACGCTTGCCAATAGGAGTGTTGTTGCCGCTAAAAACAAAAAAAACTTTCTCATGTTGTTTTCTTTTGAGGGGGGTTAAAGACGCAACAAATGTAATCATATTTTTAGCTGCAATTCCTATAATAGTTTTATATTTGACTTCAATTTAAAATAGAAACCATGAGACTACTAGAAAATATTGCCCCTCAGGAGCTGTGGAAGTATTTTGAGGAGATTGCTCAAATCCCTCGTCCATCAAAGAAAGAAGAAAAGATACGTGCCTATTTGCTTCGCTTTGCCGCTGAGCATCAATTGGAAGTGCTGACCGATGAGGTGGGCAATGTGCTGATTAAGAAGGCTGCTTCTGCGGGAGCTAGCGATGCGAAAACGGTGATTTTGCAGTCGCACATGGACATGGTGTGTGAAAAAAATGCCGATAAAGTATTTGATTTCGACTGCGACCCGATTTCCTTAGTGCTCGATGGCGAGTGGCTCAAGGCTGATGGAACAACTCTGGGTGCGGATAATGGCATTGGAATGGCGGCATCCTTGGCGGTGTTGGCAAGCAAGGAGATTCAACACGGAGCTTTGGAATGCTTGTTTACGGTGGATGAAGAAACAGGATTGACAGGCGCTTTTGCCTTGCAAGAGGGCTTTGTTTCAGGCGAAATACTTTTAAACCTAGATTCGGAGGATGATGGCGAGATTTTTATCGGCTGTGCGGGGGGTGTCGATACGCTGGCGAGCTTGCCGATAAGCTTTGAAGCGGTGCCTGTGGGTAGTTTTGCGATGCAATTTGAAGTGGGCGGACTGCTTGGGGGGCATTCGGGCGATGACATTAATAAGGAGCGTGGCAATGCCATTAAAATATTAGCTCGATTTTTAGATGCTGTGGCGGCAGATTATGGCTTGCGGGTGGTGGATTTCGAGGGGGGCAACTTGCGCAATGCGATAGCCCGAGAGGCTAGGGCAATAGCTGTGGTGTCGCAATCGCTCAAAGAGCAGGTGGTGGCTGAGTTTAATATCTTTTCGGCGGAGCTAGCCGAGGAGTATCAATACACCGATGGGGGCTTGACCTTTCGGCATCAGTCGGTGAATGTGCCCGAGCGAGTGCTTTCGGTTGATTCGCAGCGCAAATTATTGGGGCTCATCTTGGCTTGTCCGCATGGGGTGCTTGCCATGAGCTCGCGAATGGCAGGCATGGTGGAGACATCGACGAATTTGGCATCGGTGAAAATGGAGGGAAATAATGCGTTGTTTACCACCAGTCAGCGCTCGGAGGTAGATAGCAGAAAATGGGCTGCTGCTCAGATGGTTCGTTCGGTTTTTGACTTG
The DNA here is from genome assembly GCA_047974225.1 of Mangrovibacterium sp. GTDB lineage: Bacteria > Bacteroidota > Bacteroidia > Bacteroidales > Prolixibacteraceae > JBKEDC01. The sequence goes on along the minus strand of JBKECD010000043.1, from coordinate 35,928 downwards.
GCAGGGGCGCAAGTGAGTTGTTCCGATGGCTATCCGGGATGGACGCCCAATCCGCAAAGTTATATTGCCGATGTGTCAGCCAAGAGTTATGAAAGCTTGTTTGGCGTGCGTCCTGCCATAAAAAGCATTCATGCAGGGCTTGAGTGTGGTTTGTTTTTGCAGAAGTATCCGCAGTTAGACATGGTTTCTATTGGTCCGACAATCCGCAATCCGCATAGTCCCGACGAAAGGATTCACTTGCAACACACCGAGAAGTTTTGGCTTCACCTGCTCGATATATTGCGCGTGGTGGCTTCATAGTCGCCGCTGTCGCAGTCTTTCTTGATAGCTCACTTTCCAGCCATGACGTGATTTCAGGGGTGATGTTCGTCGGTGATTCAGCAGCAGGATTTCGCCTGTATAATAGTGTGCAGCGACTTTTGTTTTCAGGCTAAGTCGAGGGTTGTTTTCGGCTGTTTGCTCTGCTGTTTCTTTCTTTTCTTCAGACGCCTTTGCTGCTATTTTCGCATTTGCTTTCATGCGCAGCCCCCGATGAACAGCGGTGTTGTTCATCGAAATGGTCTGATTCATCGCACGCAGAAGGTCGCCATATCGGTTCTCATCGAACAAAGCAGATATGGAGAGATAGTCGGCGAAATCGTTGTTGATTAGCCGCAAAATCTCTTCTCGAATGTCTGTGGCAGTGGGCTTTTTTCGACGAGTAACCACCCGTTTGATTTGCTTTAATTGCTCTGCTGCAAAATCTCGTTGTGCCTGCTTGAGCTGCTCGACTTCGGGTGCGATAAGCTTTGCACATTCCAAGTGATTAAGGAGTTGCGCATAATTCTCTTCCTGTAATTTCCGAAGAAATGAGTCGATGAGTGCGCTCGCTTCTCGCTGATTGGAGCGGGTAACAGTGCTGTTTCCAAAGCGGCACATCAGTTCCCAAAGTGGCGTAACATCCTCGCGCAATTCGGGCACTGCATTCAGCCCCTTAAGGATCGCAAAGAGTGCAGCATAATGCTTCTTCCGTGTCAAGTCCTTTTGAGTGAGTTGCGATTTCTTCATTGTGGGCACGAGTGCTTCAAGCAAGTCTCGATGCAAGTTAGAAAGTCGGGCAAATAGTTTGCCGATGTTTTCATCAAGTTGCAATAGGTCTGATTGTTGAATCAGACGAAGAATCACTTCAATAGTAGCTGCCAATTCAGCGTTTTTGGTTCTCCAAGTAATATTTTTCATGTGCATAGCGTGTAATTCAGGGTTAAAATAAATATTGTCGGTGGGCATCAGAACTTTTGGGGGTCTTCCGAGTATTCGGTCGACCTGCTTTTGAATCATTCTGACCAATAACGGAATCTTTTCGACTCACATCTACTTGCATTCGTCCCATCTTCTGACTATTTCAGGGCAAAGATGCAAAAAAGGAAGCAATTCTAAAAGTTTTTTTGCTCACTTCCACAAAAAATTCCTCAAAATGAGTGGCGTTTTTGTTCGGCTGAGCAAATTTTCCCTCAAAATGAATCGTATTTTTGCTCGACTTGCCAAATTTTCCTTCAAAACGAGAAGTATTTTTGCTCAGATTGGCTTGCATTTGTGCTTTCTTCTGACTTTGTTGAAGTGCAGAAATATTTGCTTGCTCAAATTTATCAGGGGTTAGCTATGCTTTGGGAGGATAAACTGTATTTTTGCTGCGGTGTTTTGCCTTTCGGGCAACCCTATCCTCTGTTATTTCCCTAGATTTTCAAACTTTTGTCTTGAAGGGGTCTGAGTAGTTGCTGTTGAAAAACGAAATAATAATTATTTGCAAAATTAATGCGACAACAAGCATCGGAATGCGGTGCGAAACAAAAAATAGTCTATGTTTGTTTTCTGATAACTAGTGTATTTTAGCATTTTAGTTTTAGAATTAGAAAATAAAGCAAATGAAAAAGTGTTTTTTGTGGGCAATATTGCTCGTAGGAATAACGGTCGTTTCTTGTGAGAATACCTCAGTGGATAAGGGAAGCGAAGATAAAATAGGTTCGGAGATTGATAATAATCCCGACCAAAGCGGGATAACTGAAATTGATTCGATTGCGGTGGCGACACCTGTTGGCGACTTGGCTAGCGCATCTATGCGTGTGAAATCAGGCGAAAACGGTTCGAGTGGCACAATCATTCCGATGAAAATTGTGGCTAATGTGGCTTCGCCCACGGTGCAGGGCGCCACGGTGCAAGCCACTTGTGTGGCTTATGATGCGACAACGATGGTTGCCTATGTTTCTTATAATACCCAAGATTTAGACGCCGCCAATGTTACTTATAAAGGCGCAATTCAGGCGATTAGTCTGCAAGACCCCAAGCAGCCGGAGGTTCTCACCATGGTGAAGACCAATGGCTATGAGTTTAGCTCGGTGGCGATTGATGCCGAGAATGACTATCTTTTTGCGGTGGGGGCTGCCGATGTCGATAAAATGACGATTAACGGTCTGAGTCTGTCTTATCCTGCTGTCCTGCTGCGCTATAAGCTCAATGCCGATGGCTCGGTGAAAAACGAAGTCCCCACTTGCCAGCCACTCACAAGCTATGTGGCTAAGGATGTGAAAGTGGAAAACGGATTGGTTTTTGTGGTGTCGGGCGATGCCGGAGGCGCTTTTGTCTATGACACCCAAACGTTGGAGCGAAAAGGCTATTTGAAGCTTGATGACTTGCGCTCGTTTGCGGTGATTGGCACTGATGCCTATGTTCTTTCGGGGGCAGCTGAAGATAGGCAGGGTTATATTCATAAATTTGAGAATGGGTCAGGGGAGTTCCGAGAGTTGATTTCAGGAGTAAACATGGATAATGCCGACTTTGCAGGAGCACAGCGCATCATGGATGCCTATGGCGATTATCTGCTTGTACCACAGGGAGAATACGGATTGAGTGTTTATCCTCAAGCAGGAGGAGCATCGGTGAATGATATACCTATATATAGTACTACTGATGCTTCCAAAATTGTGGTGATCAACACCGTGCGCAGCGTGCGCTATAAAGGCTATGATTATCTCCTGCTTGCCGAAGGTGAAGCAGGCTTGTGTGTGCGCTCGATTACGGATAATGACATCACCCAAGCCACAACCGACCGTGGAGTGGTGGATTTAAATGGTTCTGCCAACTATGCCTATGTGGGTGCTAATGCCACAGGTGGCGACTTTATTTTTGTGGCAACGGGCGTCGATGGTGTCAATGTCTTGCAGCTTTTGGGCGGAGATAATGGTGGCGGAGATGGCAATCCATCGTTGTGCGAAACGGAATATCCTGATGCGGTGTTTGAGGATTATGACACGTGGACTGGGGATAAGAATATCATTCAAAATGGTTCGTCAGGTCAGGTGTATTACTTCTACTCAGCAAGTGGCAATATGAATTTCGACAAAAATATTGCAGTTACCTTAGTTTGGAATGGCGATTTTTGCTTGAGCACGACTGTGCAAAACAATGGCGTGTTGGTGGTGTGCGATGGAAATCTCTATTGCAATTGGGTGAATTTAAATAATGGGGAGGTGCTGTTGGATGGCAATGTGGAAGGTTATGGTGGAATTAACTTCAACTCAGGAGCAAAGATGACCGTTCAGGGTAACGACCGCACGATGACAATTAAAGATGGTCTGACCCTCAATGGAGGGAGCAATTTGTATGTCGAAGGTGATAATATGCACATCGTGGTAAATTCATTGACTGTGCAAGGGGGCAATCTCATTGTCAATGGCAATAATTGCGATATTGATATTGCTGGTCAGTTTGGCAGCAATGGCGGTTCGATTACTTTCAACGGCACTGGAAACACTATTGATGCCGGTTCGGAAGGTAATGGCAATACCAAAATCTATGGGGATTGGAGCACTGAGACGCTGAAGAAGACTTATGAGTAGTTGTTAGTTGTTGGTTGTTAGTTGTTGGTTGTTAGTTGTTAGTGCGCTTTTTTTTGGTGTTTTGTTTCAACTCTGCTTATTCGTAATTCGTAATTGATAATTCGTAATTGATTACTATCTTTGCGTCAATAAATAAAAATATCATGGAGGAGAAAAGAGATGTCTATATCAATCCATTCACCGATTATGGATTTAAGAAATTGTTTGGCGAAGAGCCAAATAAGAATCTTCTTATTGACTTTCTCAATGAGTTGCTCCGAGAGGAAGATGAGGTCATCAAAGAGATAACCTACCTTCCGACAGAGCGTTTGGGGATTGTGGAGCATGAGCGCAAGGCAATGTTTGACCTCTATTGCGAGAATGAGCGGGGTGAGAAGTTTATTGTGGAAATGCAGAAATCGAAGCAAGCGAACTTTAAAGACCGCACCATTTTTTATTCGGCACACCCCATTGTGGAGCAAGGAAAACGTAACAATTGGGATTTCAAGCTAAATAAAGTTTACACGATTGCAATACTTGATTTTGTCTTTGAAGAATATAAAAATGACCCCGCCTATTGTCATCGTGTGAAGTTGAAAAACGATGCAACTAACGAGGTGTTTTCTGATAAGTTGCAATATATCTATCTTGAAATGCCGAAGTTTAAGAAAGGCATCGACCAGCTAGAAACACGTTTCGACAAGTGGCTATATGTTATTAGCAACCTTAGTCGTCTCGACCGTATTCCAGAGAGTTTGCGCGAGAAAATCTTTATTCAGTTTTTTGAATCTGCTGAATTGGCGAAGTTTACAGTCGATGAAAATCATTGGTATCAAGTCAGTTTGAAGCAATATCGCGATATGATCAATCAGGTGAATACGGCCCATGCCGATGGACGAGCGGAAGGACGAGAAGAAGGAATAGAGCAGGGGCGAGCAGAGGGAATAGAACAGGGGCGGGCAGAAGGCGAAGCAATCGGAATGGAAAAAGGAGTGAAAGAGACAGCCCGAAAGATGAAAGTAGGAGGCATGACTGCGGTGCAAATTCAGGATTTTACGGGGCTTTCAGAGGAAGAAATTAATCAGTTGTAGATTAGCCCTAGGCTAGGGCTTGAATTTTCAGCAATGCGATAATGTGTTAAAGACGCATTATCGCATTGTTTTTGTTTGGGTATTACTGACAATATGCTACTTTTGCGCTGAAATATGTACACACGAGAAGAAGTCAAGAAATTACGTCGGCAATTTTGGATTGCTTTTGCGCAGCGCAGCGAGCGAGTGCCCGAGATTGCGCATCGCAAAAAGAAGTGGATACTCTATGACACGAGCGTGTCGGGAGTGGATTTGAAATTTCACTTGGGGCGCAATAGCATCATGGTGATGATTGAACTCAATCAGAAGAATGAAGACAAACGATTGGAAATGTTTGAACTCATTTCGAGCTATAAGGTCATCATTGAAGAGGGGTTTGAGGAAGGATTGACGTGGGAGCTTTGCTATGAGCGAGAGAGTGGCGAGCAGGTGAGCCGGATTTATATCGAAAATACCGATTATGATTTTCACCGACAAATTCAATGGGGCGAGATTTTTGACTTCTATATTGAAAACATGCTGAAACTAGAAAGAAACTTTTTTGAAATACGCGAGGTGTTGAAAGGGCTGTGAGTTAAGCCTCTCACTTCGCACCGAAAAAAACAAATCAATGAACCAATCAGAATTTAAAGACATCCTTGCTCTGATGAAGCAAGAAATTGTGCCAGCTATCGGTTGCACCGAGCCTGTGGCAGTGGCGTTGGCAGTGGCAAAAGCAAAAGAAGTTTTAGGCGAAAGTGTGCAATCGGTGGATTTGCACCTGAGTCATAATATCCTTAAAAATGCCTTGGGAGTAGGGATTCCCGGCACGGGCATGATTGGACTGCCTATTGCGGTGGCATTGGGAGTGGTGATTGGTAAGTCGGAATATAAGCTAGAGGTGCTTAAGGACTTGACCTCTGAAGGTTTAGCTGAAGCCAAAGCGTTTATTGCCGACAAGGCGATAAATATTCGATTGAAGGAAGATGCTCCAGATAAGTTATATATCGAAGTGATTTGTAAGGGTGCAAATAACACCTCATTGGTAGTTATTTGCGGTAGCCATAGTAATATCACTACGATAGAATTAAATGGCGAAGCAATTCAGACGGAAGGTGAAGTCATGGCTGCGGCTGCGGAAACGCCTAAGGTGGCTTTGAGCTTTCAGAAGGTGTTTGATTTTGCGCGTGAGGTGCCCCTAGCGGATTTGGATTTTGTGGTAGAGGCTGCACGGGTGAATGCTCAAGCAGCTGAGAAGTCGCACGATGGCGTTTATGGGCACACGGTGGGGCAGACTATCGAAGATGATAACTTCAAGTATATCATGGGGGATAGCATCTTTAATAAGATTGTGAGCACCACTTCGGCAGCTTGCGATGTGCGCATGGCAGGAGCGATGATTCCTGTGGTGAGCAATTCGGGAAGTGGTAATCAGGGAATTACTTGTTCCTTACCGGTAGTAGTATTTGCCGAGCACACGCAGAAATCCGATGAAGAATTGGCGCGGGCATTGGCATTGAGCAATTTGCTGGTGATTTATATTAAAACTAAGCTCGGGCGTTTGTCGGCTCTTTGTGGCGTAACGGTAGCTGCCATGGGCGCATCGAGTGCCATCACCATGCTAATGGGTGGCTCGTATGAGCAAATCACTTATTCGGTGAAAAATATGATTGCCAATGTAACTGGCATGCTTTGCGATGGTGCGAAGCCTAGTTGTGCGATGAAGGTGTCGGGGGCGGTGTCCTCAGCAATTTATTCAGCCATGATGGCTATGCGCAATAATGTGGTAACTTCGATGGAAGGGGTGGCTGATGAGTGCATTGAAAAGACAATTTCCAATTTGAGTGACATCGGAAGCGAAGGAATGAGTGAGACAGATAAACTAGTGCTGAACATTATGCTGAAGAAATAAGTCAAAATTAACTTATTCTATTATTAGTATTACTGTTTAGTTAAGAAACCAACGGAGGGTATCCAAAAGGATTAATCCGAATACCTTTACGCAAATTTTTACAATAAAGGAGTTTTTTTGAATTTTCGTATTGAGATTCACTGAGTCAGAAAGCGTCGATGTTCAAAAAAAAGCTTCCTAATAGCATGCGATAATGATTAGGGTATTATTTGTTTGTCTTGGAAATATTTGCCGTTCGGCAAGTGCCGAAGGTGTCATGAAAACAATGGTGGCACAAGCAGGTCTGTCGGATCAAATAGAATGTGATTCGGCAGGGACGGCTGATTTTCATGAAGGGGAGGGGGCTGACCCTCGCATGCGTTTGCATGCGATTCGGCGTTCCTATCAGTTAGATTCTGTGGCGAGGAGAATTGTGCCCGAAGTTGATTTCGAGAAGTTTGATCTGATTATTGCGATGGATAATAACAACTTTCGAGATTTGAACCGCTTGGCTCCTAATTCGATGTTGGCGAAGAAGATTTGCAAGATGACGGATTTTGGCTCTCCTGATTATGACCAGGTGCCCGACCCTTATTATGGGGGAGAGGATGGTTTTGAATTGGTGCTCGATATTCTCGAAGAATCTTGCAGTGGTCTGCTCAATCGCTTGATGAATGAGTGGATTGTTGAAAAGGGTGAACGGTAAATTTCATTTTCCGAGCACATCTTGTAAAATCAAAAATGACCTTTAGAGGTTCTCTAAATAAAAAAATCCCTGATAGCAATATCAGGGATTTTTTTGTTGGAATGAGGGATGTTTCCCTCCGACCTATTTGCTTTTATCCTAAGTATGATTTCAAAAGCTTGCTTTTTGAAGTGTGGCGCAATCGGCGGATTGCTTTTTCTTTAATCTGACGAACTCGCTCGCGAGTTAATCCGAAATGTTCGCCAATTTCTTCTAAAGTCATTTCTTGACAGCCGATGCCAAAAAACATTTTCACAATATCACTTTCGCGCTCAGTGAGCGTTGCCAATGAGCGTTCAATCTCACGAGAAAGAGATTCGTCAATGAGCATGTTGTCGGCATTTGGAGAGTCATTGTTCACCAACACATCAAGCAAGCTGTTGTCTTCTCCCTCCACAAAAGGAGCATCAACAGAGATGTGTCGACCAGACACGCGCATGGTGTCTGCCACTTTGTCAGCGGGCAAATCAAGTTTTTCAGCTAATTCTTCAGCCGAAGGTTTGCGTTGGTTTTCTTGCTCGAATTTAGATAGTGCTTTATTGATTTTATTCAATGAGCCTACTTGATTTAAGGGAAGGCGCACGATGCGAGATTGCTCGGCAAGTGCTTGGAGGATTGATTGGCGAATCCACCACACGGCATATGAGATAAATTTGAATCCCCGAGTTTCATCAAATTTTTCTGCGGCTTTAATCAGTCCTAAGTTTCCTTCGTTGATCAAGTCAGGAAGGCTCAAGCCTTGGTTTTGATATTGCTTAGCCACCGACACCACAAAGCGGAGGTTTGCCCGTGTCAGCTTTTCTAAAGCTCGTTGGTCTCCCTTCTTGATTCGTTGAGCTAGCTCTACTTCTTCTTCAATCGTAATAAGCTCTTCACGACCAATTTCTTGAAGGTATTTGTCGAGTGATGCACTCTCGCGATTTGTGATTGATTTGGTAATCTTTAGTTGTCTCATATACTCTGATAATATATACTAGCTCACTGCTAGTCTTTTCTGTTACTCAAAAAGAACTGCAAAGCTACAATATTATACCTTAAAAGTAAAGGGTGATAACTTTATTTGTTTGTTTATATGCAATGTTTTAATATTTATTTGGCATTATCTTCGGTGCTGTAAGCTCAAAGCTAACAGCACCGAAGATAATGTGCCGAAGTTAGGGCTTACTCCGAGGTTGAGAATACATAGTATGCTGTTTTGCCATTGGGGTATATTCCTTCCACGAGCACGCCGCCGTTGGCTTGCGAGATGATTGACTTGAGGTCGTTGAGCGATCCGATGAATTGCTTGTTTACTCGCACGATAATAAAGCCATTGGCAACGCCAGCAGATTTGAGTTTGCCTTTGCCTGTTTCGGTTACTTGCAGTCCGCTGGGGATATTTAAATCATGCAATTGCTCGCGCTTTACCTCTCCAAATTGCGCTCCTAGGAATTGCTCGCCTGCGGCAAGCAGTTCGGTGTCGCCTTGCAGGTTTTTAAAGACTACTTCCACCACCTTGTTTTTGCCATTTCTTTTGATGAGTATTTTTACTTGGTCGCCGGGGCGATATTTACTCACCGTCTCTTGCAGTTTCGCCACCGAGTTTATGGCTGTTCCAGCAATATCAAGCAGCACATCGCCAGCCTTTATTCCTGCAATGTCGGCAGCACTATTTGGCGACACGGAGCCGATATACACCCCTTCGATTTTATCCAGTTCATAGCGTTTGGCTAGGTCGGCATCCACATTCTGAATTCCGATGCCAAGCAGTGCACGTTGCACTTGTCCGTATTCTCTCAAATCGCCAATCACCTTTTGCACAATGCTCGATGGCACGGCAAAAGAGTAGCCAGAATAAGAGCCAGTGAGCGAAGCGATGGCAGTGTTGATGCCCACCAATTCGCCATTGATATTCACGAGCGCTCCGCCGCTATTTCCGGGGTTTACAGCAGCATCGGTTTGAATGAAGGATTCGATGCTCATGCTGTTTTCGTTGATGTTGATATTGCGACTTTTGGCGCTCACAATCCCAGCGGTTACTGTTGAAGTCAGATTGTAGGGGTTGCCCACGGCGAGCACCCATTCGCCAAGGAGAAGCTTGTCGGAATCGCCAAACTTGAGATAGGGAAATGTGTCGCCTTCGATTTTCAGCAGCGCAATGTCGGTGGTGGGGTCGGTGCCCACAAGCGTGGCTTTAAATTCTCGTTTGTCTTGGAGCACCACCTTGATATTGTTGGCACCATCAATGACATGGTTGTTGGTGGCAATATATCCATCGCTAGAGATGATAACGCCCGACCCTGATCCTTCCCGAGTTCGTGGTTGTTGGCGATATCCTCGGTTGCCATAAAACCATTCATAGAATGGATTGCTATAACTAGAGGCTGTTTCTTCGCTGCTCACTTTCACATGAACCACCGCATGCACTGAGCTTTCAGCAGCATAAGTCAAATCAATATTTCCAGTTGAATTGTCGCCTAAATTGGCATAGCGCATAGTCGGATTACTCTCAACAGTTACGACTTGCGGACTAACAAAAAAACGCTGATAGCCCCAAATGGCTATCCCTGCACTGAGTATCGCCACAAGGAGCGATAGAGTTACATTTTTCAAATCTTTCATATCTTAAATTTTAGTGGCATTGCTTTCGCTTTGCTGTTAATATTTTGGTTGTTGTCTAAACAAAAAAATGAGCATTTGGGATACACCTATTCAAATTTTGTTCCGAATAAATGTTTTTCAATCGCAACTTAACGCTAATTCGTTTGATTTAATGAAAATTTTATCGAAATTTGTCGCGATAAATAAAGTCGCACACAACAACTATAATAATGTCTCCAAAATTTACCAATAAAAGCATGTTCGCCTATTTTAGAGCCGGACTATTAGGTTTTGCCATATTCACCGTGCTAGCGGTAGTTGCTGTTTTGGTGGTTCATCAAATGCAAAGTTACGAGGAATCGAAAGCCGAAATACAAGCAGAGAAAATTGCTAAAGCGGAGGATTTTGTGAAGAACATGGTTGTCATGGAGAGTGCTTATGTGGCAAGTGTCAAGAAGTCGTTTGAAGAGCGGAAGATGGCAGAAATAGAAGCTAATGTACAAGAGGCTTATGATGTGGCTTATGCTATTTTTCAAGAAAACCATAATAAAATGTCATCTAGTGAGGTGAAGCGAATAATCTTAAAAACGATTGCCTCGCTGAAAAGCTCCTCCACTCGCCAATTGGTGTTGGTGAATACGACCGATGGGGTGAGTGTGCATAATCCCAATAATCTCCAGTTTGAAGGTAAGAGTCTATTGAATTTCAAAGATGCCACGGGAGTTTGTCCAGTGGAAGAAGAGGTGCGATTAGTCAGAGAAAGAGGGCATGGCTATCGCTATTCTGTCGATACGCTCACTCATGAGACGAAGGTAACTTATGTCAAAGAATTTCCGCCATTTAAGTGGTATTTTGTGTCGATTGTTTATCCGTCAAATTATTATGAGGAATTGAAAATGGAAGTAGCCAAGAAAGTGAGTGCTAAGATTTTTGGCTATAAAGGCGACGTGTTTATCTATGAGGCTGATGGTAATGCCATTACAACGCGTGGTCGGGTTTATGTGGATGGGGGAGAGAAGTTTAATATTGCCACGTCCTCAATTTTTCATGTGCGCGATTTTTATAAGGAGTTGATAAAAGTGCCTAAAAATAATCACGAAGGCGCTTTTATGCATTATAAATGGTATCCGCCAGAGTCGCGCTTTGGGGAGGAGTCGGAGTCGCAAGATAAGATTGCTTTTGTGCATTATAATTCGGATCTGAATTGGTATATTGGTTCGGGATTTTTTGCTGAAGCAGTGGAAAAAGAAATAGATGAACAATTGACCATTTTGCAAGGCGCTTTAGTGAAGAATATCATTCAGATTTTTCTACTTTTCGCATTGGTTGTGTTTTTAGGAATGCTTGCCTTGCGCTGGTTTGAGCGTTATGTCCGCAAAGACTTTGATAACTTTGTTTTCTTCTTTAAGAAGAGTGCAAAGGAGTTGAGTTATATCGACCATAGTTTGATGAACTCACAGGAGTTTCGTGATTTGGGAGTGGTGGCAAATGAGATGATTGCTGCTCGTCAGGAGGTGGAAAAACGCTTGATTGATGAGCAAGAAAAAGCCAAAGAAGCCGACCGGCTTAAGTCTTCTTTCTTGGCGAATATGTCGCATGAAATTCGCACTCCGATGAATGCAATTATAGGTTTTTCTAATTTCTTGGTGGAAGACTTGTCGCTGGAAGAGCGTCGGGAATTTGTAGGCTTGATAAAAAATAGTGGGGAAACACTGTTGGGTATTATTGATTCCATTATTGATTTTTCCAAAATCGAGGTCGGGCAGATTGAGTTGAAAGAAAGCTATGTGTCTTACGACAAAATTTGTTATGCCTTGAGTGAGAAATATAACTATCTGATAGAGGATAATGCATGGGATGTGGAGTTTGTCATAGAAAATCAACTTCCCATACATTTTAAGTCGCTCACCGATGAAACACGCTTAATGCAGGTGCTTCGGCAGTTGCTCGACAATGCCTTTAAGTTTACCCATTCGGGGAAAGTGGTTTTGAATATTGGTCAGAATGGCGATAGAATTTATTTTAAAGTGATAGATACGGGGATTGGTATTTCGGAAGAAAATTTAGAGCGTGTGTTTGATCGATTCATGCAACTAGAAGGTAAATTGTCGCGCAATTATGGCGGCACAGGTATCGGCTTAGCTATTGCCTCGAAGCTAGTTGAAATGTTGGGCGGTGAAATTTGGGTAGAGTCAAAACTCAATAAGGGCTCGCAATTTCAATTCTACATTCCTTTTGTAATCGAATAAATGAAGCCTAATGCTAAAAAGAAAAGCCTAAATCATTGATTTAGGCTTTTTTTAATGGTGACTCAGCTGGGGCTCGAACCCAGGACCCCATCCTTAAAAGGGATGTGCTCTACCAGCTGAGCTACTGAGTCATCATATTGACTGACATCTTCTATTTGAAGATGTGGTGTGCAAAGCATTTCTGCTATGTGAAAAAATGGTGACTCAGCTGGGGCTCGAACCCAGGACCCCATCCTTAAAAGGGATGTGCTCTACCAGCTGAGCTACTGAGTCATCATATTGACTGACATCTTCTATTTGAAGATGTGGTGTGCAAGGCATTTCTGCTATGCGAAAAAATGGTGACTCAGCTGGGGCTCGAACCCAGGACCCCATCCTTAAAAGGGATGTGCTCTACCAGCTGAGCTACTGAGTCATCATATAAATATGTACCTCCTTTTTTGAAAGGCGATGCAAAGATAAAGACATTTTTCTAAACACCAAACAAAGCCTAGCTTTTTTGACGCAATTAAAGCACTTGTTGGATTGTGTTTTGCAGTTCTAATGGTTCTAATTGGTTGATAATGTTTCTTGTAATTAGTCGATTTAAAAAAGATATTTTTTTTACGTTTTTTCCGTAGAGTCTCTGCCGTTCCTGTCTTTATGCCAAAGTTCTATTTGTTACCTATATATTTCCTTTCGCATCAAAGATGTGCTGCAAGCGCATAAAGCACCTTGCTTTTTGTATTTTTGTAGGGCTAAAAAATAGCATTCATAATTAATTATACATATAGAATAACGATGAGAAAAAAAGTAGTTGCAGGAAACTGGAAATGTAACACCTCAGTGCAAGAAGGTGTAGAATTGGCAAAAGCGGTAAATGAACTAGTGCTAAGCACTGGCGATAAAAATGTAACTGTTGTGTTGGGAGCTCCTTTCACACACATTACAAAAGTTGTAGAATCGGTTGATGCTGCTCGTGTGGGTGTGGCTGCGCAAAACTGTGCTGCGGAAGCTTCAGGCGCTTATACTGGCGAGATTTCAGCCTCGATGGTGAAATCAACAGGTGCACAATATGTAATCCTTGGGCATTCAGAAAGACGTGAATATTATGGCGAGACAAGTGAAATTCTCAACAAAAAAGTAGCGCTGACTTTGGAAAACGGTTTGACTCCAATCTATTGCTGTGGTGAAGCCTTGGAAATCCGTGAAGCGGGCACTCAAAAAGAATTTGTCATCAACCAATTGAAAGAGACAATTTTCAATTTGCCTGCCGAAGACTTCAAAAAAGTAATTATTGCCTACGAACCAATCTGGGCTATCGGAACAGGCAAAACCGCCACTACTGAGCAAGCGCAAGAAATGCACAAAGATATTCGTGATGCTATCGCAGTGCAATATGACGCTGCTGTGGCCGATGAAATCTCTATTCTTTATGGCGGAAGCTGCAAGCCTAGCAATGCTCCTGAGCTTTTTGCTAACCCTGATGTGGATGGTGGCTTGATTGGTGGTGCCTCACTTAAAGCGGAAGATTTCTTGGGAATCATCAATGCTTACTAGTTTAGGGTTTAACCTAGAGCATAACGACAAAAAAGGCTAACTCTTCGGGGTTAGCTTTTTTTTGTGCCATTTTTGAAACTGTGTAATGCTGCAAGCGGCAGAAGTTTTATGAGGTGGTTATGATTAATCTTGCTATCTTTGCGGTCATTCAATCGAAAAAATATGTCAGAAGAATTACATCAAACGATATACTCCAAACAAGTTGTGGAGTTTGTGGCGGTGGCAAATGAATACTGCTCCTTTATTGAGGAAGCAGGCACAATGAAGGCGCAGAAAATGCTTGGAATTGCGCAGAAGATATTGCCTTTGTTATACTTAAAAACAACTTTACTTCCCGAAATGGGGGAGTCGGAAGAAGAAACTTATTTGGAAAGCTTTGTTGCCGAAGTGGATTACGCCTATTTGCAAGGGCGAATCAGAAATCTATTTGGTGAGCATGATGATTATAAGGAGGTCTTCACCGCCGATATGCAATATGCCGAAGAAGCACTGACAGAGAGCATTTCGGAATCCTTGCTCGACATCTATCAGGATTTGAAGAATTTTATGATGAACTATCGCACCGCCGATGAAGAGGTGATGCAGGAAGCCCTGTGGGAGTGCGTTGATCATTTTAAACTTTATTGGGGGCAGCGGTTGGTGAATGCGCTTCGCCCAATCCATGAACTTACTTATGGCGATGTGGACTTTGAGCAGGAGGTGAATATTCCTTCAGAAGAAGAAAATGAAAACCCAATCCCCAACTGGCTAGCGGGGAAATATGATATAAGTGGGGAATAAATATGAGTGAAACAAAATACCAAAAGTCTATTTCGAAAGAAGAATTGGCGGAAATAGAAGTGCGAGGTTTTGAAGGTACAATAACGGTTGTCGATACAAAAGCTAAAGAACGCGAAGCTATCGAATATTTGCAAAACTGTCAGGTGATTGGCTTCGACACCGAAACCAAACCTTCATTTAAACGAGGAGAGCGAAATGCGGTGGCACTTTTGCAATTATCAGATGGCACTCGTGCATTTTTATTTCAGCTGAAAAAGATTGGGCTTTCCAATGAATTGAAGCAGATTTTGGCTTCCCCCCAAATTGTCAAAGCGGGGGTGGCAGTAACCGATGACATTCGGGGACTTGCTCGATTGAATGGATTTCGACCCGGAGGCTTCATCGAATTGCAGAAGTATGTAACGCAATTTGGCATTGAGGATATGAGTCTGCTCAAGCTTTCAGCCATTGTGCTTGGCTTTAAGATTTCAAAATCACAGCGCCTGTCAAATTGGGAATCGCCCACGCTCACCGAGCCGCAGCAGCGATATGCAGCCACCGATGCATGGGTGGGATATCAGATATACATGCGCTTAAAATCAGGTTTATGAGTTCTGAAATTGTTATTCTAGGAATCGAATCTTCGTGTGATGACACCTCAGCAGCGGTGCTGAAAGATGGTTTTATGCTTTCCAATGTGGTGGCGAGCCAAAAGGTTCATGAGAGCTATGGTGGGGTAGTGCCAGAATTGGCATCTCGGGCGCATCAGCAAAACATTGTGCCGGTGGTCGCCCAAGCCATTAAGCAAGCGGGGATCAACAAAGAAGATATATCGGCTGTGGCATTCACGCGAGGTCCCGGCTTGTTGGGCTCGCTTTTGGTGGGCACTTCCTTTGCCAAGGGATTTTCTCAAAGCCTGCAAGTGCCATTGATAGCGGTCAATCACCTGCAAGGGCATATTTTGGCGCATTTCATCAAGGAGCAGGGGGCTGTTAATGATTTGCCCCAGTTTCCACATCTCTGTTTGCTTGTGAGTGGAGGTAATTCGCAAATAGTCTTGGTGAAAAATCATCTTGACATGGAAGTCATCGGGCAGACTATTGATGATGCCGCAGGTGAAGCCTTCGACAAGTGTGCCAAAGTGATGGGCATGCCTTATCCGGGAGGTCCTTTGGTGGACAGATTGGCGAAAGAGGGAAATCCCAATGCGTTTGAGTTTGCCAAGCCTCGCATTGAGGGGTTGAATTATTCGTTTAGCGGATTGAAAACAAGTTTCCTGTATTTTCTTCGTGATAGATTAAAGGAAAATTCAGATTTCATCGAGGAGAACAAAGCGGATTTATGCGCTTCGCTTCAAAAGACAATTATTGACATATTGCTCACTAAACTAATTCGAGCCGCCAAGGAAACGGGAATCAAAGAAATAACCGTGGCAGGTGGAGTTTCGGCAAACTCGGGTTTGCAGCATGCGTTGCTTGCCGAGGGCAAGAAAAGAAAGTGGAAAGTGTTTATTCCGAAGTTTGCATTCACGATGGATAATGCCGCCATGATTGCCATGGTGGGGCACTATAAGTTTCAGCAAAAAGATTTTGTGGGGCAAGATGTTGTGCCTTTTGCTCGTATGAATATCATGGAATAAATTTGAGGATAAAGGGGAAAGAGAAAAAGAACGCCGCTCGAATGTTTTGCATTCGAGCGGCGTTTGTTTTCCACTTTGACGGGTTTATTTAACCGCGTTGCTCACTATCTGACACATTTTATCGTAGTTTTCTTCGATAGAGCACAAAAGTTTATATTGTGCATGCGTGCGCACTAAATTGTGTTTTTCGTATTTTGTGCGATAGTAGGTGTCGCCATTGATATAATCCATCAAGAAGCGCAACGTTTGCTCATAAGTGATGTATTTAGCTGAGAACACCAAGTTGCTCAATTCGCTTTCGGTCAAGAATTTCGATGCTTCCGACAGATATCCTTTCGTGTAGCTTTCAAATACATCCATTTTCACATACACATTGTCGAGATTTTCATCATCCTCAAGTCCTGCATTCACATAGGAGCGAATGGCATCGCCATAGTCATTCAAGCAAGTGCTGTTGAGCACCGTGTCGAGGTCGATCACACAAAGCACCTCACCGCTCTTATCGAAAAGGATATTGCTGATTTTTGTGTCGTTGTGGGTTACTCGGGTTGGGATAATGCCATCTTCCACCATCGACCAGAACTCGAGCATCTCGGCACGATATTTTTCAATCCAAGACACTTCCTCTTTGAGGTCGTCAAGGCGACCAGCAAGGTTTTTGCTCACAGCCTCATCCCATTGGTCGAATCGGATGCGGATGTTGTGGAATCCGGGGAGAATGTCGGTCAATGGCTCAGTCATATCAGCCAATAGGCATTGAAATTCGCCAATTCCTTTTCCGCCTTGAAAAGCCAATTCGGTAGAATCGGCCGACTGATAGGTGATAGTATCTTCTATGAAAAGACAAGCAGCCCAATATTCGTCCTCTTCGTCGAGGAAGTAAAGTTGATTGTCGGTTGTGGGCACTAGCGTCATGGTTTCGCGAAGAGGATTGCCACCTCGATCGTTGATTTTTTTGCGAAGATGCTTCGTTACCTTGTCGATGTTTTCCATCATCGCAGGGATGTTTTGGAAAATATTTTTGTTCTTACGTTGCAAGATGTAGTTGTCGGCAGCGCCTTCAGTTTCCACAAAGAAGGTGTCATTGATTAGTCCTTCCCCCACAGGGCGAACGTCTTTCACCGCTCCTGCAAATTGGAATTTGCTAGCGATTTCATTTAATTTTGTAGTCATTACGGTATCTTATTGGTTTAAAATAAAAGGGCATCAATTATATAAACGAATTGTCGGATAGATAATTGATGCCCAAGATTATTGTGCCGCTACGGCACTATGAGTGAAAACTATTGTGCAAATTTCAATCCTTTGATTTTGTCCCATCCACCACGAGTGAAATCGGGGATTTCAACAGGTGCAGAGTTGTTTTCAAGCGACAAGGCAGTAAGAGGAATCAAAGAACACCATTCAGCCAAGTCATAGACATCCATATCAAGAGGAAGACCTTTTTGTAGGCAGTAAATCAAGCGATAGTCCATGATGAAGTCCATACCGCCGTGTCCACCGACTGTTTTAGCTTTTTCTTCGATGTCTTTAGCAATAGGGTGTTTATATTTTTCCATCAATGTTTTGCGCACATCATCAGGCACAAATCCGTGAGCGTTCAAGTTTTCATGGTCTTTAGCCATATCAGAATCAAGGTTTTTAGAGTCGAGCGCAAAACCTGGAGAAGGGTATTTGTTGGCGAAACCTTTAGTTCCAGTCAATTGATACATGCGGTCGTAAGGACGAGGAGAGTTTACATTGTGCTCAATAAGAATACTTTTTCCTTTTTCAGTAGAAATCAAAGTTGAAGTGTGCTCACCATTAAGGAATTCTTTCACATCTTCGCCTCTTTTTTCTTGGAGGAACTCAAGGCTTGTAATTTGCTTTGCATCTACCGACACCAAGTAGTTCATTTTATCACCTCGGTGAATATTCATGGCTTGACACACTGGACCCAATCCGTGAGTAGGATATAAATCGCCACGGTGATTTTTGTTATATTCCATGCGCCAATCGTTCCAATATTGTTGCCAGAATGGTTGCAATGCGTGGATGTAAGCTCCTTCGCCATGCACCACTTCACCCAAGATGCCTTGTTGCACCATGTTTAGTGTAGTCAATTCAAAGAAGTCATACACACAGTTTTCAAGCTGCATACAGTGCTTGCGAGTTTGCTCAGAAGTGTTGATAAGACCCCAGATTTCATCAAGGTTCATTGCCGAGGGCACTTCGATAGCAGCGTGCTTGCCGTCTTTCATCGCTTGAATACCAATCTTAGCATGTGAAGCCCAGTCGGTAGCGATATAAATCAAATCGACATTAGGCAATGCAGTAACCTGACGCCACACAGAAGTGTCGCCATAAAACTCTTGTGCTTTAGGGAAACCTCTTTCTTCAAGCATTTTATTCACTTTGCTCGTGTTTTTTTGTTCCACATCACACAAGGCAACAATTTCCACACCATCAATGTGAGTCATGCGTTTCACTGCACCAGGACCACGCATGCCGAGTCCGATAAATGCTATTCGCACTGTTGGAAGAGGTTCTGTTCTCAATTCCAAAACATCGGTTTGCCCTGCTGGACGCTCGGGAACAACTGTTTTGATAACACGAGACTGGTTTGCTGGTTGCTGGCAGGTGCAACTGGCTAGAAGCAAAGATGCAGCAACTGAAACTGAAAGAAATAATCTTTTCATATTTGTTTAAATTTTGTAATTAAGAATACCTTTTGGCATCCCTGAAAATAACTTTATTGGTTCATTTTTGAATGAATCTTATTGAGATGACAAATGTATTTAAAAAAAGGGTTAGAAAGGCAATGTTTTTATGCTTTTTTTTGAGCTAACATCGAAGTTTTTTTAAGATTGAGTTTTTTCGCATAAAATTATCAGGTAAATCGCTTTTAAGACATGTATTTTATTTTGATTGCTAGGGCGCTTTGGCCTTTTCCTGATTTCATCTAGCACGCAAGATGTGTCAAAACCAACTCAACCCGAGTACTGTTTGCGTTGAAAAGAAACAAAACCGACTCAACTAGAGTACTGTTTACGTTGAAAAATAGACGTATTTTAACTTATTGCTCAGATTTTCCGATAAGTGCGCAAATATATAATATATGAAGGGACACAAGATAGCAATCGACCTCTTTCAAAAAAAACGAAAAGTTTAAAGGCTATTTATCGGATAAAATTATTCATTATTCTTTCCATTTAGAGAATAAGTCATATATTTACTCCAATGAATGAGAAGACAACTTTTTTAATCCGAAACCTGCTGAAGGCATTTTTGTATTTTGCGATTTTGGTGGGACTATATTTACTCGCTCAGAAGTATGTGATAGCTTCCAACAAAGAGGCATGGAAGACTTATTTATATGCACGTACCCCTTTAGTTTATCTGAGCTATGTTTTTTCAGAAGTTTTCTTCGGAATTGTTCCGCCAGAAATTTATATGAAGTGGGCGCTACACAAGCAAGGAGGGTTGAGCTATTGGCAAGATGTGAGCTTATTTGCAGTGATTTCATATGGCGCAGGGGTGCTCGCTTTTTATGTTGGGAGAGGTCTGAAACGTTTGTTGATGTTTCGTTTTTTGAGTCGAAAAGCGTTGAAAAACTTATGGACACCGTTTCGCAAATTTGGATCGGTGTTGATTGTAGCTGCTGCACTGACCCCCTTGCCATGGGCATTGGTTGCCATTTTGGTCGGCACGACAGATTATAATATTAAGCGCTATCTTTATTTTGCCCTCTTTCGCTTGCTGCGTTTTGCTGTCTATGGCTATTTGCTTTCTCACTCGATAAGCTTTTAGCGGTTAATTAAAGTTAAGGGCGTGAGGATGATTAAACAAATTCCATTTCGATCAGTCGAAGAGGAACTTATAATAATAAATAGAAAAGAAATGAAAAAGGTATTTTTAGCATTAGCTATCATAGTTGGCTTTAGCTCAATGGCTATGGCACAACGAGGAACGGGCACGCGCCCTTCTCAATCTTCGGAATATCAACGACGTGCACCAGGAGGAGAGCGCATGTCGCCTGAAGAACGAGTGGCAAAAGAAGTGGAGCGAATGACTAAGCAGCTCAATCTGACAACCGACCAGCAAGCAAAAGTGAAAACAGTGTTGGAGGCAGATGCCAAAGAAATGCAAACACAAATGCAGGCTATGCGTGAGAAAATGGGCGATGACCCCGAAGCAATGCGCGAACAAATGGAGTCGAATAGAGATGCCATGCGCCAGCAGATGGAGGCGAGAAGAAAAGCGCAAGAGACTAAAATCAAAGCTATTCTGACCGATGAGCAAAAGGTGGCTTACGACAAAATGCAGTCGGAAAGACAGCAGCGAATGAGAGATGGTGGTGGTCGTGGCGAACGTCCTGCAATTGGTCATCCTGACGAATAATCATTGCTGAATGCATAAAAAAGAAGAAGGCGAGCTCTTGTAGCTCGCTTTTTTTTGCGTTAAAATAGACGAGGAGCGTTCGTTTGAGGTCTGATTTATAAGGCTTTCTAATAAAAGAGATAAAAAAAGTAAAGATTTAGCCTAATATTGTCCTAAATTACCTTACATTTGCAACTGAAGTATCACACATTTTATACATCAAAAGCATATGACTTCTAAAAAGCCGAATGTTTCGAAAAGTATTTTAAGTAGTATTCTTAAGACACTATTGGTGTCCACCGTAATTGCTGGTAGTTGCGTTTTCATTATCATGAGCGTTCAGCAAATCATAACTTACACGCAATTATATGATAAACTCTATCAAAATGAGTTGAATAATACTCGCGAGCTCGTGGAGCAGCTCGTGAAGCACGAGATAGAGTACATAGATTTTCGTCGTCTCGAAATTGAAAATCAGTGTGAGGATAATATCAAAAATCAAGTGGTGGATGCGCATCGCATAGCATCGCTAATCTATAATAAGCATCGCGCAACCAAGAGTAAGGCTGAAATTAAAAAGCTTATCATTGAGGCACTTTCCGACATTAAAAACCCTGCGCCCGATGATCGGGTGAATATTTACACCCTTGATGGTGTCGTGGTGTGGGATGTGGCGAATCCTGATCTGGAAGGAAGAAATATCAAGGCGATGGCTGATGAAGATGGAAATCACTTCATTATTAAAGAGCTCGATGTGGTGTCGTCGATTGGCGAAGGATATGTGAGATATTATACCCGTCCGAAAATCGGCGAAAGAAGTTTGGGGCTCAAAGTGAGCTATGTGAAATCTTTTCCCGAATTGGGCTGGTATTTTATGGCTCTATATCGCCCAAGTCTTGAAGATCGAACCTTTGCGCAAGAAATAGCCAACAAAACCAATTATACCAACTTTGCCCACGATGGATATTCTTATCTCATGGAGCGCACGGGGAAAATGCTTTGTATGCGTGGGAAAACAACGATCAATGACGATGTTAATCTAGCCACGCATCCGATTTCTGAGGTGAGGGCTTCCTATCAGGAGGGATTGGAACGACTCGAGGAAAATCCCTCGGGAATTTTCTATGAGCTGACCCGATTTGACCATGATAATAATAAGGAAGTGGCACTGTCATATGCGGTCTATTATGCGCCTTATGATTGGGTGGTGGGCTGCACTTTTTCAGAAACGGCACTCGTGGAAAGCCTAGGTCAGCACAAGTCGCAGATGCTTAGACAGATTGAACTCAATATTCTGATTATTCTCTTGGTTTCCATTGTTACCTTTTTTTTGCAATACCGTTATGGGCAAAAGCTTGGCAGAAGCATTCGGCGAGATTTCAATGAGCTCAGCGAGTTTTTTGCTACCGCCCAAGAATCACGACACTACATCCAGCTAGAAAATTTGGTTTATTCCGAGAGTTTGCACATGGCTGAAGCCGCCAACGATATGGTGGATGAGCTTAGAGTCTCGCTCGATAATATGTATCTAGCTAAAAAACGAGCTATCAAGTCCGACCAATTGAAATCTGCTTTTCTCGCTAATGTTTCGCATGAAATCCGAACTCCGATGAACGCAATCATTGGTTTCACTGATTTGCTTAGCGATGATGAGCTCGACCCTCAAGACCGAAGAGAGCTTATCATGATGGTGAAGGATAGCGGCAATGATTTATTGCTGTTGATTGAAAGTATCATCAATACCGCTAAAATAGAAACGGGTGATTTAGAGCTTGATTTAGCTCCAGTGGAAATATCTTCGATACTTGAAAACTCTATCAACTTTGTCAAAAATAAAATCATTCGTTCGGGAAAAACAATAGAATTAGTTTCCCGAGTGGAACTAGCACCCGAGCTAATCGTTGTTACTGATGCTTCTCGCTTGACTTTGGTTCTTCATCAAATACTTGATAATGCGGTGAAGTTTACTCCTTCTGGAGAAATCTGCTTGCAGGTGGAGTTGCTTAATGAACAGCGCTTGCTGTTTCAAATTAGCGACTCGGGGATTGGCGTTGCTCCAGAAAATCAAGAGGCAATATTCGACAATTTTTGTCGTGTGGAAGATCTAGAAGAAACAGAGAATAATCTCACGCGCTCCGACCGCGGGATTGGTGTTGGACTTTCACTCTGTCAAACTATTGTGCAAGCATTAGGCGGAGAAATATGGGTGGAGTCAGAACTCGGAAAAGGCTCTAAATTCTGCTTTTACATTTGCGGGTAGAAGAGAGTTGAGAATGGAGAATGGAGAGTTGAGAATGACCTAACGGTGATTAATTACGCAGCCCATTCTCCATTTTCCATTCTCAATTAAAATAAGAGTGCATACTTGCTTTTGCTGAGGGCAAATAATTTACACCTTTCCAGGTAATCATGAGGCAGATGAACGCAAAGATGAGCAGCCACAGTGCAAGCTTGTGTTGCTTAGGGCGATACTTGCGGAAGTGTACGTAAATCATATAGGCAGCAAAGGTGATGAAAGCCCAGGTTTCTTTCGGGTCCCAACTCCAAAAATGACACCACACTTCTTTTGCCCACAAAGCTCCCATGAGCAGTCCCAACATGAGCAATCCCGAGCCGATGTAAACCAAACTATCCGTCTGCTGCATGAATTGCTTGTCATACGACTTCTTCCAGAGTGCATAAATTGCCATCAATGTGGCAGCCCCAAGCATGGCATATGACATCATATAGACGCTCACATGCGGCACAAACCACACCGATTGCAAAGCAGGCATGAGGTTCTTCGATTGAATCTCGGGTTTCAGCAGGTTGATAAGCAGAAACATACTCGCCATCAGTGCGCCATAGAGCGTAATCCAACGATATGCCCACTGGCGATAAATAAAATAGCTAATCCCCGAAAGAAATAAGCCATACCACAAGCGAGTTTCACCCATCGTGCGCATTGGAGGGCGTTGCAAATTCACCCACATCAAGGCAATGAAAGTGCCAATGATAATAATCCCACCGATAAACAGGATGTTCCCCAATTTGCTAAAGCGAGAAGCAAAAGTTAAAATCGAGCTACCCGAAAGCAGCAACACCATCGTAGTAATGGCAAAGAATATGTAGTGTTCCCAAGTCATAATATAAGCAGCCCCCTCCAGCTCCCCCGAAGGGGGAGGGTCAGAGGCACTAGTTTAGTTTATTTTATTTATTTCTATATTTGTGGTTCTAGTTCCTCCCCTCGGGGAGGTTAGGAGGGGCTGTACCAAAACAAACTCCCCACAGCTAGCAAAAGTACACTTATTATTGTATATATCCGCCAAGGGTCGAACACCAAATCGAAAACCGAAGTGATGGACATCGTACCGAGAGCCTTGTCATAGTCCGATTGATAAACCATCCAATGGTCGGCAGAGAGCGGGTTGTTCACCTCGATGCGCTGAAGTTCAACATGTTCGCCACTTTTCAGAAAGACCTCCACATCAGAATAAAAAGCCTTTGGTTCGGGTTGAGTCATAGCGATTACGAGGGAGTCCGATTTCTCGCCAATGGCGAGAAATTTATAAAGCTGCATGTTGTTTCCCGAGCTAATCCACGAACTTTTCGTTTCACCTGTGCGTGTGTTTTGAGCTGAAATAAAGGCAGCAGGACAAGCACCCGGCATCGGGATTTCCTGATAAGTACTGTCGTTAGCTCGAATTCCATTGACAAAGAATTGTTGCACTTCAATCTCCCAATCCATCAGTTTTCCTTTAGGGCGAAGCGTGTCGATATCGAAATATTCAGGACGTTCTTCGGGTTGAACCTTGCCAGTTCCTCGATGCACGATAGCAAGCTTCGGAGCATATTCCTCCATCACAAAATCATGTAATTTAATGGCAATCGGCAGTTCGATAGTTTCGCCTGTTTTGTCATCAGTAGCACGCCATTCAGTCTGCCCCTCACGCACAATCATCGTATATTGCTTCACATCGGCAGCACCAGCACCGATAAAATAAAGCGTAAAGAGCAGTCCAGCATGATTGCAAAAAAATCCCACATTACGCCAACTAAACCCCTTTTTCCATCGGTTGATAGTGGCAAAAGTCAAGCAAATCATCAGATAAACATAGCACACCACAAAGGGGATGAAGCTAGTCATTTGCCGAAGTCCCAACTCACCAGCCCAATCATGCGCATGCGAAGTAGGGGAGATTTGTGTGGTCAGTCCCAACACAATAGCCCAGAAAGCAAGCATACAAATACTCACAATAGCCGCTTGATAGCTCGCAAGGAATTTCCCAATTTTCGATTGATTCAGAATCAAGCAAAAGATAACAGCCAAGGTTATAATCAGTAGAAATAAATAGCCATGGATGGGAAATGCCAGCTTTCCGATGGCAAAGCCGCCCCAGATGACTTGTGCTGTGAGGGCGAGGGTTTGCAGTAAAACAGCACACAAGATGTGTGCTGTGAAGTTACTATGTTTGATTTGGGTCATAATATTTTTTCAGCTTGCGCCTTCTCCACCCACTCAGGCACTCTCGTTTCTAAAAAGGCTTTCTTTTCAGCGTTTAATTGCTTCATGTCCAGACCAATCAGCTTTTGGGCTTCGGCTTTTGAGGCGTATTGCGGACGTTCATACTTATCTTGAACATTTAAGGCATAAAACACATCACGAATCGCTTGATTGGCTTGATGAGCCTTGTCAATTCCGTGGGCTAGAATACGTTGCGTTTCCTGTGGAGCGTGGAATGATGCGCCATGCGAAGCCACTCCAAAATCCCATCGCCATTGTGCTTGACGGATATACTTTTGCGCTTCCTTCATCTGAGCCTCTGTAGCTCCATTTTCCCAAGCATAGGCAGCAGCTAAATGAGCATCTGAAAGCAAGGATTCCAAACGATTACGCAACTCAAAGGCTTTGTTTTGACGACTGTAAACCATTTGTTTAAGCTCCTCTTCCGTGTCGTTATGGCAAGTCTGACAAGTACGGTCGATGTTTTTCAGCGGACTCATAATCTGGTGGTCGGTAAACTTAATCGAACCATCAGCCATGTAAGGCATGTGGCAATCAGCACAAGCTAAGCCACGTTCAGCATGAGGCCCCATGGTGAAAGTCTCATAGTCAGGGTGCTGTGCCTTAATCATCGGTGTTCGACTCAATTGATGTGTCCAATCAGAAAACTCTAGTTCATCATAATAAGCCTCCATCGCTTCCACTGTAAAGCCTTTATCCCAAGGAAAAGTAACCACATTACCCTTTTTAGTGAAATAATATTCCACATGACATTGAGCACAAACCAGCGTGCGCATCTCCTGATGAGTAGCCTTAGTAATGTCCTTTCCTTGACGAGCAAATGCGTCAACTAGCGCAGGACGAGAGATTTGCAAAGCCATTGTTACGGGGTTATGACAATCCGCACAACCGATAGGGTTCATAATCTCATCGCCCCATTTAGCCCATTTATGATTGTAAAACTCATTGATACCCACCTCACTCATCATGCGAGGAATATCAGGCGATTTACATGTCCAACAAGCCGCAGGCATCGGACCATCTTCATCACCCGTAGGCGCACCAGTTCTGAGGATATGACGCACATCATCAACCGCATAGAAGTGTCCACGAGGCGCATTATACTCCTTCGAGAAAGCATATCCAGCCCAAAGAATCACCATATCAGGACGTTTAGCGAGTTCATCTTGCGGCTTATTGCCCAAGTGCATACTCTCGAAATCCATATCGGCAGTCTTCGCCCACGTTTCATATTCCCGAGGATAGTTCTTGCCCCAAAGCGCATTATCAGGCTCAATGCCTTGAATATCTACCACTTTGTTTTGCAGAAAAGTGCTCACCACTTCCGCACGTCTTTCCGTGATTGAAGCCGCCAGCATGCCTAGCAAAAATACAGCTACAAATCCGAATGCAAATAATGCGATTAGTTTTCCTTTAGTCATGATATTTGAATTTTAGATTGTTGGATTATTAGATTGTTGGATATTGGATTTTAGTAGCGCAGCCAAAGCGCAAAGTCAAGCAGCTCTGCTAAAGCGCCGCAGGCAAAGCTTTCTTAAGCCACTCCGGCACAGGTGATTCCGGCAGTGGAACTAGCGCATTAGGGGCTGCGGAAATATTGCTCATTTTACCGTGAGCCACATCTCGATGGCAATCCCAACAGGCTCTGCCATTGCCCATTTGCGTATCATTAAAACAGATTGTACCCGTCTTTACGAGGGCGGTGTTGAGAGTAGTGTGACAGCGGATACAATTATCCATCACCACTGTTGAACTTCCTTCTTTAGCTCGAATGCTCATCGGTTCATCGCGCATGGTGAAGACATAGGAATGATAAAGCCCATCCATAGCCTTAAATGCGTATTTGTCGAAAGTACTGGTGTGGGGCACGTGGCAATCATTGCAAGTAGCCCGCTCGCGGTGTGAACTGTGAAACCACGAGGCATATTGAGGAGCCATCACGTGGCAATTCACACAAGTGGCAGGGTCATCGCCCAAATATGACCAAGCACGCGACATATATATCGTATATGCACCTAGTCCGCAAAATGCCCCAAGGAGTAGGGTGAATGCTATTTGCCAGCGTCTAGGAATTTTCTGATTCCACTTCATCGGCGTTGGTTTTGGTTAGTTTACTAGGACGAAGATATATTTTTTTCTGATATGAAACAAGTTTTAAGGCAAACGATGGAATTTAAGCACTCGAGCACTTAAAAAAACTTACATTTTTATTTCTTCGATATCCACCAGCTTATTCATAATCGCATAGACGGTCAAGCCTGAAATAGTTTTGATATTAAGCTTCTCGATGATGTTTTTACGGTGGGAAATCACGGTGTGGATGCTGATGCAGAGTGTGTCGGCAATCTCTTTATTGGCTAGTCCAATGGCAATTTGTCGGAGCACGTCAATTTCTCGTTGGGTGAGTTCCTCGTTGATGGTTGGTGTTGTGCTTTTGACTTTGTTTACAGAGTTGCGTGCCAATTGAATTGTCTGCTGAATTTGCAGGGCATCATCATGGCGAAGCGAGATGCCGAATCCCTTTTCGATGGGGCTGTCGGCAAGGCGAATGAAAACAATTTGATTTTGTTCTGCCAGTCTTGATGGAATATTTTCGTTTTCTTCGGCGAGCACTAGCAGGACTTTATTGGCAATTCCACCAAATGGATTTAACTCTTCTGCACAATTCAATTGGGTGATTTCAAACTTAAAAAACTCTTGCACAATGCTCGTAAGCCCTCGTCGCACGATAGCCGATGGATGAATGATAAACAACTGTTCTTCCATGATTATTCGGCGTTTAAAATATTCTCAATTGACATCACCTGCTTCACCAAGATACTATCTTCGATGCGGGCATGGTCGTTGAGATCTTGCTCGAAATGATATAAAGTGTGTAGGAAATCATTCATTCGGTTGGCATCATAATCTGCGTCGAGATACTTCACAATGAGGTTTTTCAAATCGCTCAATTTCTCTTCCACATCGGTGTGCGCCTGACCGTAATCATAAATTCGTTTTTCCGACGAGGGGTATTGCTGATGCTTCACCAAATGCTCCACATAGGGGAATGTTTCGCGTTCTTCTTGGGCAAAGTGCAGCAAAAGTTCTTCTTTGTAATTCGCATAAAATGAGCTAATCAGCTGCATGCTTTTGTCGCCAGCCGAACTTTTCATCACCAAATCCAACAGATGCTCAATCTTCGGGATACTATATTCAATATAGTATCGGTGCGTCTGTTTCAGATAATCAATCAGCAGGAGAGGAGAGAAAGCAAGCAGTTTTCGTTCGGGGAAATAGTCGGCATTAATATAGGTGTTGGCAATTGCCAAAAAGAAATCAACATTCACCCGATGTGCTTCGCACACTTCAGCAATGCTCCTTTCCTTAAAGCCTAGCTTAATGCCAAACCGGCTCACCACAGGCAGGAGATTCACCTCTGCCAAGATGAGCGCATTCATTTTATCGTTGGGAGTAAATATTTTCATAGTGTAAGCCCCTCCCAACCTCCCCGAAGGGGAGGGGGTAAAGGCGTAAAGCGGTTATAATCTAACATGTAGCATCTTTCAGTGTGTTTGCACCTTCCCCCTTCGGGGGAGTTGGAGGGGGCTTTAAAACGGTAACTTCGCAATCATTTCAGCCAAGTCGTTGATGCCTTTTTGCAATTTTTTGCCGAGCATCATTTTAATCATCATGCCCATTTCGGCGTGAAGGGTGAGTTTCATTTTGGTTTCGTAAGGGCTGTTGGGCAACAGCTGAATCCAAAAGGTGATGCCCACTGGCAGACTGCCAGTGCTTACAATCTTGATGGTTTTCGAGGGTTCTCTATCCACAATGCGAATTTCCGCATCGCCCATGCCTTTGATGGTGAAGCGGCAAGAATCGTTGTCGGAATCAAAATTGCTCACCTCAAATTGAGGTGTAGCCTCATTCAGTTTATTTAGCAATTCGTCATTTACATACAATGACAGGTGGTCGAAGTTCGACAAGTAATTGTAAATCACATCCTGATTGTTTGGAACAATAGTGATTTCGCTTTCGTATTTATGTAGTGCCATTTTTTATTTTTAGTGCGAAGTGCAAAGTTCCCAGTGCGAAGTGGCTGCGCAATTAATCACCGTTAGGTTGCTTCGCACTCCGCACTGGGCACTTAGGTACTCAGCTACTTTGTATTAATTTACTTTCCCCACTCCGCCGGGTTTTCTCTCCAGCTTTTTAATGATTCAAGTTGGTTTTCTGCTACAACACCTGTTGCCACTGCATGTTCAATCAAGAGTTGATAGTTGCTGAGGGTTTCAAGCTCGATGTTGGCTTCGGCGAAGGCTTCGGTTGCCACGGGGAAACCATAGGTGAAGATGGCGAGCATGCCTAACACATCAGCTTTGCCTGCTTCGCGCACTGCTTCTGCAGCTTTGAGCGAGCTCATGCCTGTTGAAACAAGGTCTTCGATGATGACTACTTTCTGACCAGCTTTCAAGTCGCCTTCAATCATGTTTTCCAAGCCATGACCTTTAGGCGCTGAACGCACATAGATGAAAGGCAGTCCGAGCAATTCAGCCACGAGCACACCGTGGGCAATAGCACCTGTTGCCACTCCGGCAATCACTTCTGCTTGAGGGTATTTCTCACGAACCATTTCCGCGAAAGCTTTCGCCACAATGGTGCGTGTTTCTGGGTAAGAAAGAATCTTGCGATTGTCGCAATAGATAGGCGATTTCCATCCAGATGCCCATGTAAATGGATTTTCAGGCTGAATTTTGATAGTATTTATCTTCAGCAATTGTTTTGTAACGGTTAAAGAAGTATCTTGCATCACTTTTAAAATGTATTTATTTAGATATTCTGCAAATGTACAAAGTTTTTTTCAATGAAAGCGAGTTGCTCTTCAAGCAAAAGGAAGAAGTGATGCCTCAGGGTAAAATTGATGCTATATATAATGTATGCCATTTTGAAGATGTGGTGTTGGTGCTTGAAGAAATTGAGAAGTTGGGGCTTCGCAAGACCTTTGTGCTCGATTGTGAAGATTTCGCTAAGATTCAGTCTGGATTCAATATTGTGCGCTCTGCTGGCGGAATGATTCAGAATAGCGCGGGTAAATGGCTATTTATTAAGCGTCTTGGTCGTTGGGATTTGCCTAAAGGGCGAATAGAGGATGGCGAAAGTTCAGAAGATGCGGCAGTGCGAGAGATTGAGGAGGAATGTGGCATTCATGGTCATCAGATTGTGTGTCCGATATTTACGGGCTATCATATTTTCCGTTCTCCCTACTATCCGCCCCCTTATAATTGGGTATGGAAAGAAGCTGATTGGTTTCAGATGAGCTATCACGGAGAAGAAAAACCGGTTCCGCAGCGAGAAGAAGATATTACCGAAGTGCGTTGGTTTGCTCAAGAAGAGCTAATGAAAGTCTATCGCACGACCTATCAGAATATCCGCGTATTGATTGATCGGCTGTTGTGAGTTTTATTGTGTTTTTCTAAGGTTTTCTCGTCGCTGATTGACAATTGCTTTGTTTAGTTGTTCGATCATTCCTTCGAGTGGATTGAAGGCTGGAGAAATCATAAAGACACCATCTTTCGAGACTAAATAGGAGTAGGGGAAAGCGATGATGTTATATCTTTTCAAAGCCTCTTCATCCACAAAAAAGAAATGTCCTTTCCATGCTGCCAAGGTTTTATCGTCGAGCATTTGCTTGCAGCTTTGGGGTATTAGGATGGTAAATTCCACAAAATCCTGATAGTTTTCATATTGCTGAGCAATTTGGTCGAGATGACTTCGACAAATCGGATTGTTGGTGTTGCTGAAGTGCAAGAAGTTCATTTTCTTTTGGCTCAGCGTGTCGCCCAGCATTAGCGATTCGCCATAAAGACCTTTCAGCCCGATGTTGGGCACTTGGGTATCGACAGCCAAATAGGTGAGTTGATTGTAAAGCTTCTGAGCGAGTTCTTTAAGCTTTTTCGACCAGTCGGATTGTTGCACTTGCTTCAGTAGATGCAGTAGTAGATTTTTGTGATAAAGGTTCAGATAGAAAGAATCGTTGATGCCATCGAGAATGGTTATTCGTCGTAGATTGTCGCCCCAATTCTGATTGTCGTAGAGATAATTTTCTAGCTTCGACAGTTTTCCCGAGAGTATGGCTTGACGGAGTGCGATGTTTTTATTGAGCACTGTTTCTGTGTAGAAGTAATTGGTAAATACTTCATTGTAGAGCGAATAGAACGGAGGGTTGTTGAAAGGCAATGTTTCCACATTCATATACATTTGAATGAAATCATTGTCCTCCATTGCTCGAAATTTATAGTCGATGGATGCCAGACGGTAGTACACGTATTGCCCAAAAAAGGTGTAGGATGATGCTTGGTATTGGCTGAGTACTTCTGACTTTAGTGCCTGCAAAGCGGTTTGTGATTTATTGACGAATAAATCTTGAAAATATTTTTCTTCAATCTCGGCAAGCGAGATTTCAAAAGCTTGAATTTTACGATTGATATCATCTTCGGGCAGTCCTTTCAGTCCAAAAGGAATGCTTGTTTTGCTGAAATAGGGACTTCTTTTTTCTGCCTCTGCTAGCGGATGATGCGGGGGGAGTTGCAATGAATAGCTTCTCCCGGGCTCAAAGATAGTGGAGGCATTCCATCGGTCGAAAACGGCATATACATAGCTAGTTTCGCTAAGCAGCAAATCGAGTTTGAAATTTCCTAAGGGGTCAATCTTAATCTTTCCTACTTCTTGGGGTGTAAGATTAAATGGATCGACAGTCTTGTAAAGGGTGATTTGATAATTCGCATAGTCAGGCTCAGAGCCACTGATTTGAGTAACTTTCATTTGTGCTGCAAGCGAAAAACTACTCATCACACCGAGGAGTAGTAGAAAAAAATGTTGTTTCAAGATTTAACGTTTAAGTTCGACGTTTTTCAATGCTGCTGGGACAAACTCGCTGATATCACCTCCGTGGGCAAATATTTCGCGCACGATGGATGAATTGATGGGCGTGTGTTCGGGTGTGGTGAGTAAGAATACTGTTTCGATATCGTGTTGGATTTTTTTATTCATCTGAGCGATTGCCCGCTCATATTCAAAGTCTGATGAGGTGCGCAATCCGCGCAAAATAAAGTTAGCTCCCACGCTTCGGGCGAAGTCCACGGTCAGTCCTTCGTGCGTTCTGACTTCCACCTTAGGTTCGTTTTCAAAGGTTTTTTTAATCCATTCCAATCGGCTATTCACGGGGAAGAAGGTGTTTTTCTTCGAATTGAAACCGATCATAATATATATTTTATCATACATGGGCAAGGCGCGTTGCACAATGCTTTCATGCCCCACGGTGAATGGGTCGAACGATCCTGGGAAGATGGCAATTCTGCTCATAATGTTGTTGTTTTTTTAACGGAGCTGCAATTAAGTGATAAAGCGGGTGAAAAACAAATTTAGCTGCAATTATGACCTATAAATTGCGTTTGTTTTTTGCTTGTTAGTAGTTTTCTTTAATCTCGCTAAGTAGTTTTTGGATTTTCTTGATGATTTCAGATTGGCTCACAGGGAAATTATTGACAATGATTGTGAATAGCACCGTTTTGCCGCTATCGGTTTTCAGTTCGCCCGCAAAACTTCTGATGCGCGTCATGCTTCCACTTTTGGCTCGAAGGCAATTGTTGGGGAATGTTTTTTTGTTGAAATACCACAATGTTCCCTTGGGCGCAATGGGAAGGCTGCCGAAGAAAGCGTTGGCGATTTGAGGGTTCTGAGCGCATTTATAAAGAGCTTCGGTGAGTTGTTCGGCTCTGATGGTGTTGAAGCGCGATAATCCACTGCCGTCTTCGAGGAAAGCAAAGTCAATGCCTTGCTTTTTCCAATAGTCTTTGATTAGTTGGAGTCCTTGGTTGAAATTCCCTTGCCCGTATTTCTCATAGGCTAATTGTTTCACCAGATGTTCGGCAAAAAGATTAACGCTTTCGTGATTGGTGATATTCACAATTTGACTCAGCTTGGGGGAGTGGTGAGCAAAAACGAGGTTTTTTGTTGCGACAGGAGCATAGCTTAGTTTTATTTTCTTCACCTGAGCTCCTTGGGCTTGAAGCTGACTTGCGAGTTCTTCGGCTAGCGTAAGGGGAGGAGAGGGGAGGGCAATTTTCACCGAGAAATTGCTTCGGTCTTTGGGAATAGTGCCGCGGATTACTCGATGTGAATCAAGCGGGCTGCCAAAGGCGAAGGCTTTATCTTGCTCGATATTGGATGATAGGACTTGGTTGTCGATGTTTATTTTAGCTGATTTGGGGCTTATGTGGGTGATTGTTGTGGGTTTATCGGCTTTCGAGGGAGAGTTGAAATGCAGCGTGCAGGTGTTGTCGAAAAGCGAAAGGGCATAAATGCCTGTTCCATAATAATTGCCGATGTCTTCCCAAATCCATGTGTTGGGGAGATATTGGGTGTCATAGGCGGATAAATCAACTATGATTTCATCGAATTGCTTTGTTTGGCTTTGTTTTAGGATGGCTTTTGCCCAAGCGCCCATTAATTGATTGGCAGCATTGCCAAAGAAATATTTTGAGCCAATGGTGGGGTCGCCTCCAGCCTTGATTGTGAGTCGGAGCGTTGCTTTGCTACTACTATATATAGTATCGACATAAAAAGCGGTGGTGAATTGATAATCGGTGCCGAGCATGTCGAGTGCGGCGGCGGTGGTAATTAATTTCTGCACCGAAGCGGGGGCAAGATTGAGCTGATTTTGACTTGCAGCAATGGTTTTCCCATTTTGGGCGTCAATGGCACAAAATCCAATGCTTGATCCCGCGAGTTGTGGGTCGCTCTCGAATTTTTGAATTGCATTTTGAGCTGCATTTTGAGCTGATAGTTCTGCGGAAAAAAAAGAACAGCAGAGTAATATAATATAGTATGCTTTTAGTTTCATCATGCAAAGGAAAATAAAAAAGAGGAAACAGGTGTCTTGGAAACAGTGTAGGAGAAAAAATAATGGTTCAAATTAACTTTTTGTTTATTCGTGCCAACAAGCTATTGTATTTAGAGGCTAATTACTATATTTGTTGCGCAAAACAAATGCAGATAAACATCTATTTTTAAATAGAGAAACTTAATAAATAAATAAGTCATGTTAATTAACAGCGTAAAAGGAAGAGAGATTCTAGACTCTCGTGGTAATCCAACTGTAGAAGTTGAAGTGGTTTTGGAATGTGGCGCCGTAGGTGTCGCAGGAGTTCCTTCGGGAGCATCAACAGGTGAGCATGAAGCGTTAGAGCTTCGCGATGGCGACAAAAGCCGTTACCTAGGTAAAGGTGTTTTGAAAGCCGTGAAAAATGTCAATGAAGTAATCGCTAAAGAAATCATTGGCATGGATGCTACTGATCAAGTAGGCATTGACAAAGCAATGCTTGCGCTTGATGGCACAAAAACAAAATCAAACTTGGGTGCAAATGCTATCCTAGGAGTTTCTTTGGCAGTAGCTAAAGCGGCTGCTAATGCTTTGGGCATGCCTTTGTATCGCTACATCGGTGGCACTAATGCCAAAACATTGCCTGTGCCAATGATGAACATCATCAACGGAGGCTCACACTCAGATGCGCCTATCGCATTCCAAGAGTTCATGATTCGCCCTATTGGTGCGCCTTCTTTCCGCGAAGGTCTTCGCATGGGTGCTGAGGTGTTTCATGCATTGAAAGCGGTGTTGAAAAAACGCGGTCTTTCAACTGCTGTGGGTGATGAAGGTGGTTTCGCTCCTGTGCTTGAAGGTACTGAAGATGCTTTGAATGTAATCATGGAAGCAATCAAAAATGCAGGTTACAAACCAGGTCGTGCAGAAGATGGTGGTGATGTTTCAATCGCTATGGACTGTGCTTCTTCGGAGTTCTATTCAGATGGTGTGTATGACTACACTAAATTTGAAGGTGCTGGTGCTGCCAAACGTAATTCAGCTGAGCAAGTAGAGTTCTTGGCTTCTCTAGTAGCTAAATATCCTATTGATTCAATCGAAGATGGTATGGATGAAAACGATTGGGATGGCTGGGTAGCTTTGAATGCTAAACTTGGCGATAACTGTCAATTGGTGGGTGATGACTTGTTTGTAACCAATGTGGATTATCTACAAAAAGGTATCGAACTTGGTGCTGCTAACTCTATCTTGATTAAAGTAAACCAAATCGGTTCATTGACTGAAACTTTGGATGCTATTGAGATGGCTCACCGTGCAGGTTTCACTTCGGTAACTTCTCACCGTTCGGGTGAAACTGAAGATGCAACTATTGCTGACATCGCTGTGGCTACTAACTCAGGTCAAATCAAAACCGGTTCGTTGAGCCGTTCTGACCGTATGGCTAAATATAACCAACTTCTTCGCATCGAAGAAGAATTGGGCGATAAAGCTATCTATGGCTACAAAAAAGTAGTTAGAAAATAATTTAGCTTAAGCTAAATGCCCTAAAAGCCATCTCCTTGGAGGTGGCTTTTTTTGTGCTTAAGCTAAGTAGAGGCGTATTGTGTGTCTAATTCTAAAATGTATTCGGACTTATTTGGCTCAAATGTGATGCGAATACATGTGTATTCGGACTTATTTGGCTCAAATGTAATGCGAATACATCGTGTATTCGGACTTATTTGGCTCAAATGTGATGCGAATACATATGTATTCGGACTTATTTGGCTCAAATGTAATGCGAATACATCGTGTATTCGGACTTATTTGGCTCAAATGTGATGCGAAAACATATGTATTCGGACTATAATTACTAAAAATTAATTAGACTACATATTCTATT